>CAWVVS010000052.1:0-7540 GCA_963933655.1 uncultured Candidatus Thioglobus sp.
GAGCGCTTATCGAAAGACCAAATTGTGCTTGAGAAACAGCACTTGATGCGAAGATAAGAATTGGAACGTAGAGAGGAAGAATTAACAAAGAAAGCAGCATGCCAGAGTTCTTAATACCGACAATTAAGGACGCACCAATTGCACCAATAAGGCTCAGGCTTGGAGTGGCGAGTAGCAGAGTTAACATCAGGACACCAATACTTTCCCTGTCAAGGAAAAGTGCAGCACCCAGTAAGGGTGAGAGCAGCACAATTGGTAAACCAGTTAATAGCCAGTGTGATAATATTTTGGCTAGCAGCAGAAGAGGAAGTGGGTGGTGTGAAATAACCATTTGCTCCAAAACGCCATTGTCGTAATCATAATGAAACAGCGCATTTAAAGAAAGTAGTACGGCCAGCATACAGGTGACCCAGATAATGCCTGGGGCAAGGTTTGATAGAGTGTGTGCTTCTGGACTAATTGCCAGAGGGAAGAGTGAAACGGCAATCACAAAAAACAACAAAGGATTGAGAAAACTGGATGGATTTCTCAACGCAATTTTTAAATCTCTAGTGAGTGTTTGAATGAATATATTCACAGCGACAGAGTTCTCATGTTTGACAAACTGCAATCTTGATGGGTGGTTAAAATACAAATACCACCATCACTCGAGTGTTTAGTTATTTGTTTTTCAAGAATACCAATTCCATTGTTATCAAGTGCAGTAAATGGTTCGTCTAGTAGCCAAATGGGCGCTCTATTGATAAGAAGTGAGGCAAGTACAACACGCCTTTTTTGACCTGCCGATAAATTGGCAGTGTATTCATTCTCAAAGCCTTTTAAGCCCATATCAATCAAAGTATTTTTTGTTATGTCAGGTTCATTATCGCTCTGAAGGTGTGACAGAAAACTCAAGTTTTCTTGACAGCGAAGCTCTGAACTTAGAGCGGGAAGGTGACCCAAATAGAAAATATCTTTTTGATATTCGCTCGATCCTGCTTGGTTTTGATTAAAGCTGACGCTGCCACACTCAGCGCTACTTAAGCCGGCGAGAATTTTGAGTAACGACGTTTTGCCGCTACCATTTGCGCCAGAAATTTTTAAAATATCACCTGAAGTCAGAGAGAATGAGAGTTCGCTAAAAAGGTTGTTATAGCCTTTTTGACAACTAATTTTATTAACGTTTAACTCAGACATGCTGATGATTGATTTTTTATCGGTTAAGCGGGCTCATTTTAGTTTTTTTCTTATTATTCTGCAACGTTGCGTAAACCACCTAAGTCGCTAGTATTAATTATTGATAGTGAGTTGCCATCAAAAACCAACGTTAAGCGGTAATGAATTACCTCTTTTCCTTCGATTGTTGAGTGATGAATGTAGTCCCATTGATTTTTGTGAAAGGAGTCGATAATGCTCGGTGAGCCTATAAGTTCCATTACCGTGTCTTTGCTCATGCCAATTTGAAGTCGCTTAACATCTGCAATTTCAAGTACAGAGCCTTGGCTGATGGTTGGCTCGTGGAGATTAATACTGGGCCACGAGGGTGTTAGAAAGCTTGGCCAGCTTGGCATTGAAATTGAAGGTAATTCTGGAATTTTTGGCATTGACGCTGAACAGCCTGTTAAGAGTGGCAAGACAAGCGCAAGTAAAGTTAGTCTTTTCATGGTTATTTAAACGATTAAAATATTGAATAGATTTTACCCAAGGATTTTGAATGGACGCACAAGATTTAAAAAGCGCTGGTCTTAAGGTTACTTTACCAAGACTGAAGATTTTAGAAGTGTTGGAAAAAAGCCAAAATCACCATCTAAGCGCTGAAGATATTTATCGTGCATTGATTGAACAACATGAAGAAGTGGGCGTTGCAACCATCTACCGAGTGCTCACTCAATTTGAAGAGTCGGGTATCGTTAATAAACTCAATTTTGAAAATAATTTGAGTGTGTATGAATTGTCAAATGTTGAGCATCATGACCATTTAGTCTGTGTGAAATGCAACGAAATTGTCGAGTTTCAGGATGATGTTATTGAGAGCCATCAGTTGCAAATTGCTAAGCAATATGGCTTCCAATTAACCGACCACGCCTTATATCTTTATGGCCTTTGTCGCAGTTGCCAGTAATTAAAGAGTCTCAAAGACTTATTACGTCATAATTATGGAAGATTTTATTATTCGTGCGCTCGCGGCTTCACTGGGTGTATCAGTGATTGCTGGTTCGTTGGGTTGTTTTGTTATTTGGAAGCGCCTATCTTACTTTTCAGACTCCATTTCCCACAGCGCTCTCCTCGGTGTTGCGCTCGGTCTTGTCAGTGGCATTGGAGTCAATTTTGGCTTGTTAATCGTTGGGGCACTTTTCGCCTCTTTGATCGTGGTATTGCAGCAAAAACAGTTTTTATCAAATGATGCAATTCTGGGTATTTTCTCTCATATAGCACTCTCAGCTGGTATTGTGGTTTTAAGTTTTGTCGGGGACAGGAATACAGATTACTTTGCCTATCTATTCGGTGATATTCTTTCAATCACTGTGCAAGATTTATTTTGGGTTTATTCGGTGATGGTCGCTGTTGTAGGATTATTAATCTTAAATTGGAAAAAACTACTTCTCTTAACTCTTAATGAGGAGCTCGCCCAAGCAGAAGGTGTAAATAAAATCGCTTATGAGCTTCTCTTTATGTTCTTGATCGCACTGGCGGTATCTGTTTCTGTAAGGATTGTTGGCGTATTACTAATTACTTCTTTATTGATCATTCCGCCGGCGATTGCACGTGTTTTCTCCAAATCACCGCCTTCAATGATTTTTGGTTCTATTATTGTCTCTGTTATATCCGTATTGTTGGGGCTTTACACCTCCATTCAGTATGATATTGCTACAGGACCAGCCATTGTTATTACGCTCGGTATTATTTTTGTGTTGTCACAGTTAATACCTAAAAGAAGTTAACAAAAACCTTCAAGACCTCTAAATTTAAAGATTTTCGTTGAGTGCCGTTAACTGGTTGGTTTGGTGTTCAACAATAAGCGGCTCAATCACTGACTCCAATTCACCTTCCATCACTTCACTTAACTTATATAGAGTTAAATTAATGCGATGGTCGGTAATTCTACCTTGCGGATAATTGTATGTGCGTATTCGTTGTGAGCGGTCACCACTGCCGACCAATTCCTTGCGTTGAGAGGCTTGCTCTTTTTGTTGTACTTGTTGTTGTGCATCCAGAATTCTTGAGGCCAATACGGATAGGGCCTGCGCCTTATTTTTGTGTTGCGATCTTCCATCCTGGCATTCAACAACTGTTCCGGTTGGAATATGAGTAACTCGCACCGCTGAATCCGTTTTATTAACATGTTGACCACCAGCGCCAGAGGCTCTAAACGTGTCAACTCTAACATCACTCATGTTGATATTCACTTCTTCGATAGTAGTGACTTCAGGCATTACAGCTACAGTGCAAGCAGATGTGTGCACACGTCCCTGAGATTCGGTTTCAGGAACTCGTTGTACGCGATGGGCGCCCGATTCAAATTTAAGTTTTGAGTACACATTCACACCACTAATACGAGCAATGACTTCTTTAAAGCCGCCGTGCTCGCCTAAATTTGAACTCATAACTTCCATTTGCCACTTGTTTTTCTCAGCGTAACGGGTGTACATTCTGTAAAGGTCGCCTGAGAAAATACTGGCTTCATCACCACCTGTGCCCGCTCTAATTTCAATAATAATATTTCGTGAATCATTTGGATCTTTTGGCAATAAGGCTTTCTTCAGTTCTAATTCCAACTCAATTAACTTTTCCTTACCAGAGGTAATTTCTTCCTCAGCCATCTCTTTAAGATCAGCGTCATCTTCAGTGAGCATTTGTTTGGCAGTTTCAATATCATCTTGGGTTGATAAATACTGTTGATATTGATCATTGACAGGGCTTAATTGAGAATGCTCAATAGACAAATCTCTGAATTGATTTGGATCTGAGGCAATGGCCTGTTCAGAGAGCATGGCGTTGATTTCTTCAAGGCGCATGGATAACTGCTCAAGTTTGCTTAAGATTGATTGATTCATGAATTGTCTACTTTAATGGATTTTATTATGGGTTTTGGGATGCAAGATTTGCATTGCTCCAAGTTAATACTGGGTGTTTCTTTGATGTTTTTAAATGGTGCGTGTAAGAGCTTGTTGGTTAATTGGTCAGCCAGTTCTTGGATCACTGCATCAGCTTCAGCGCCAGCAGAAAGCTTTTTAATGGCGCCTTTGACTGCATCTTCTTTAAGGTTCATCGCATGTTGACGGTAAGTTTTAATAATTTCTTCATTTGGAATATTATCTAGCCATGCTTTAAATTCTATATTTTGTTTGTTAATAATTTCTTGAGCTACAATTTTTTCTTGTTTACGACCCTCAATATTATTTTCTACTACCTGTTGCAGATCATCTACAGTGTAAAGAAATACATCTTCAAGTTTGCCTGCCTCTGGCTCAATATCTCTAGGAATAGCTAAATCTATCAGCAACATTGGTTGATGTTTTCTTTGCGTAAGCGCTGTCTCTATCAAGCCTTTACCTAAAATAGGTACTGGTGCTGCTGTTGAAGATATAACAATGTCGGCACGGTGAAGATGTTCGGATAATTGCTTTAGATTAATAGCTTCTGCCTCATAATGGTGTGCAATGGTTTGGGCGTTTTCAATCGTTCTATTGGCTACAATTATTTTGTTCACGCCTTTTTGTTTGAGGTGTTGGGCGCTCAGTTCAATCATTTCACCAGCACCAATTAAAAGCACGGTTTGATTAGCCAAGTTGGTAAAAATTTTTTCACTGAGTTTTACAGCGCAATAAGCAACTGAGACTGGTGAGGAACCAATCTTAGTATCTGTTCTAACTTTTTTTGCAGTTGCAAAAGCATGTTGAAATAATTTTTCTAGCGTTTTATCAAGCGCTTTATGTTCTTTGGAAAACTGATAAGCGTCTTTTAATTGGCCAAAAATTTGCGGCTCACCCAGTACCATGGAGTCAAGACCTGCAGCTACATTGCAAATGTGATTGATGGCATTATCGTTTTCAAAATAGCTTAAATATTGAGAGAGTTTTTTATAGTCGATGCTATGAGTGCTCGCCAAATATTGACCCAATACTTCTTCAATATTGTTTAAGTCTGAGCCCACATAAATCTCTGAACGGTTGCAAGTGGAGAGAACAACACACGAAAAAATACCTGGTATTGACAGCAGCCTTGAAACTGAACTGGCTAACTCATTTTGTGCAAACGCCACTTTCTCTCGTATTTCTACGGGTGCGAGCTGATGATTAACACTCAGTACGGCAATATGAGGCATTCAATTATTGGCAATTAAAGTAAGAGGATAATTATACAGTGTCAACGATATTTTGACCTGTGGTTAACATTTATCAGCGTTAATATCTAAGAGCAGTTATTTAAATATAGCAAGCAGTTGTAATTAATCATGAAAGCTTAATAGCATCTTCGTAAATCTGAGGAATCTATTCAGATAAAATAGAGGGAATCATGCGCAAATTCACCACCTTATGATCGAAGAAGATCGCCTAGTCGGCGGTGAAAATCAAAACAACGAAGATATAAAAATTAACTCGGTTAGACCAACATCTTTTGATGATTATATTGGTCAAGACGATGTTAAATCTCAAATGGCACTCTTTATTGAGGCGGCTAAAAAAAGAGGCGATGCTTTAGATCATTGTTTAATTTATGGTCCTCCTGGCTTAGGAAAAACAACACTAGCTAACGTTATCGCTAGGCAAATGGGTGCAGGTCTAAAACAAACTGCCGGACCAGTTCTAGAACGTTCAGGTGATTTAGCGGCTATTTTGACTAAGCTAGAGCCTTACGATATTTTATTTATTGACGAAATTCATCGTCTAAACCCTATTGTTGAGGAGATTCTTTATCCCGCACTGGAAGACTTTAAATTAGATATTATGGTGGGCGAAGGTGTTGCTGCACACTCAGTGCAATTAGACCTACCCCCTTTCACCCTGATTGGTGCCACCACTCGTGCTGGTATGCTCACATCACCCCTTAGGGATCGATTTGGCATTGTTCAACGTTTGGTTTTTTATGAGTTGAAAGATTTGCAAACTATTATCGAACGCTCTGCGTCAATACTTGGCATTACGATTGAAGCGGATGGTGCTCATGAAATTGCCAAACGTTCAAGAGGTACACCCAGAATTGCTAATCGATTACTTCGTCGAGTAAGAGATTTTGCCGATGTTAAAACTAATGGCGTTATTCACAGAGAAATTGCACAGGAAGCTCTGGCAACTCTTAAAGTGGATGATGCCGGACTTGAGCAACTTGATCGAGATTACCTTGATCTCATTATTACTAAATTTTCAGCTGGTCCCGTAGGTCTGGATACTTTAGCAACCGCACTCAGCGAAGAAAGAATAACACTGGAAGACATGGTTGAGCCTTACTTACTTCAGCAGGGTTTTATTATGCGCACACCTCGTGGGCGAGTTGCCACTGACATGGCGTTTTCGCATTTAGGAATACAACGCCATGATAAACAAAAAGATCTTTATATAAAATGAACAAATTAAGCATCCGTATTTATTATGAAGATACGGACGCTGGTGGCGTTGCTTATTACGCCAACTACCTAAAATATGTTGAACGCGGTCGTAGTGAATTGCTCCGTGAAGCGGGCTTTGAGTTAGATCAAATTGAAAAAGATTTTGGCGTGTTGTTCACTGTGAGGAGTGTAAAGGCTAACTACTTAAAACCCGCTATTTTTAACGACCTAATAGAGGTTCAAACTGAGATAAAGTCTGTCAGTAAGGCCAGTTTGATATTTTCTCATACAATAATGAATATCAAGAAAAATACTGTATTATTTGATGCGGAAGTTAAGGTTGTTTCTGTTTTTACACAAAATTTCAAACCTTGTGGTATACCACAAGTTATTTCGGAGAAGCTAAATGGAAGAAAATAGTTTATCAATCATTGGTTTAATACTCAGTGCTGGTTTTTTGGTGCAAGTGGTAATGGCTATATTGGTGCTAATGTCGATTTATTCTTGGACAGTGATTATGGCCAAGAAAAAAGTATTGATTGATGCGAAAAGTGATATAAAAACTTTTCACCAGAGTTTTGAAAGCGCAAGCGAACTTTCTGTATTGTATAAAACGCTACCGAATGTTGTGGCTGATAGAACAGCGATGGAGGATATTTTTGGCTCTGGTTATAAAGAATTTAACCACTCAAAATCCACATCAAACCAAGCGTTGATTATGAATTCTGAGCGGGCTTATCGCTCAATGAACACCACAGCTAATAATGAGATTGACCGACTTGATGGTAGCTTATCCGTATTGGCAATGATTGCCTCATCAAGCCCTTATATTGGACTATTCGGTACCGTGTGGGGGATTATGCATTCTTTTATTGGTCTTGCATCCGTTAAGCAGGCAACGATCGCTGTTGTTGCTCCTGGTATTGCTGAAGCATTAATTGCCACAGCTTTTGGTTTATTTGCAGCGATCCCAGCGACGATTGCATACAATCGATTGGTTTCTCAAGTCGAAGA
>CAWVVS010000053.1:0-7467 GCA_963933655.1 uncultured Candidatus Thioglobus sp.
TTATCCATTGCATTGGCTATATCACTATTTGGCGTTACTCCAAACTGCTTCGGGTAAGCAGTAGAATAGCCCGCATGGGTTACCAAGTGCAAAACCTCTTCCAAGGTGGCATCAAAACCCGAGGTACGACTCGAACCTTGTGGATGAACTTCACCGGCATAAAGATTAAATCCATAATAAAAGTTATCTTCAAAGACATCACTAGGCATTTCGGTGTACTCTTCAAATTCTCCAACAATCATAAAAATAAAACTGTGATTATCAACTAAAGCCTTTAAAACATTCAAATCGTCAGCCGTACCATCTTGATCGTTATCCAAGTACTCTGCTAAGACACTAGCAGCGTGAAGCAGCTTAGAATCAGCCACGCCATCTGTAGCAATAATAGGAATGCCAAAAACATCAATTTGTTTTGTGTAATCTGCCCACGCCGTCATTGGAGTCAAGACAATAAAAATTAACAATAATTTCATCAAAAACCGCATAATACTCTCCTAATTATTGATAAAAAATTACAATTAAACCCAAGCTAGCGAGAAAGATTGCAAAGCCTTTTTTAAGTATTTTGCCATCAACACTATGGGTAACTTTAGCGCCCAGAGGGGCAAATAATACACTTGCAACAGCAACGCCCAGAAGTGCTTTTAGGTGAATAAAACCCAAACCGCCTGTAGCGCCATCAACATTAAATCCAGCGAGCATAAAGCCGAGACTCCCTGCTATAGAAACCGGCATCCCAACGGCTGCTGAGGTTGCAACAGCATTTTTTATCCCTACATTGTTATAAATCAAAAAAGGAGTGGACATAGTTCCTGCGCCTATGCCTACGATAGCGCCAATCAAACCAATAACATAACCTACTACTAGCCAAATCCAACGCGCCAAATTATCAGCATGGCTCGAAGTACTGATGCCAAACCACATAATTAGTGCAACGGAAATTTCGAAACAAGCAATAAATATTCTCAGAAAATCAAAGCTCATGTTTTTTGCGATAAAGGCCCCACTGAGAGCGCCTAATACTACTGTCGGTGTTAACTTAGTAAAGTTGTGCCATAAAATTGCACCATGCCTATGGTGTGCATATGCACTGGAGATTGAAGTAAACACAATCACTGACAAAGCCGTGCCAATAGCAGTATGCATGAGTGCTGATTGATCAATTGTAGATGACAACAGATAGAGCAATACCGGCACCATAATCAGCCCACCACCAACCCCTAGAAGGCCTGCAACAAAGCCCGCAAAAGCGCCAAGTAATAATAACGGTATTATTTCAATCATTTTATTATTGAATTAAATAGTGGTGTTATTATAAAATCAATCTAACTAACTGATATTTTTGTTTTAGGCGTTTTCTTTAATGCATGGGAAACGGTTCTTGTTTTGATAGTTACTGAAAATTTAGGGAATTTTCAATATGGACGGTTTGAAGATCCAGAATGAATCAAAAGGGCCACTTAAAGGCTCTAAAAGGCTGTTTTTAAGGGTTTTTTGAGTGTTTTTAGTATTCTAGTAAGATGGCGAACTAAAATTTCAGATATTATTGAAATGAAGCAAAAAATAATGAATAAAGTATATAAATAGGCTTCGCTGCCATTTTCTACAGTTTATTGGGCGGATGAGCGTCACCCTATTTGGCATTCTGCAAATACCTAAATATCAAAAATAGCTTCAATCAGTTTTTTTGTTTAAAAAATGGCATATTTTGTCTTTTTATGGAAGTTTGGGAAGGGTTACCCTTCCCTAGATGTGTTTTTAGACTCACTTAAATTATTTCTGATATTGTTTCAATCCCCTTCGAGAGAGTGGGATCACTTTATCAAAAGAGGTCACCTTTCTGGATGAGAAAAAGATGATAAAACACACTAATTAAGTTCTTTTAATTCCCTTCTTAAAACTTTACCAACATTGGTTTTTGGTAACTCTGCAATAAACTGAATGTGTTTTGGCACTTTATAGGCTGTTAATTGCTCGCGGCAAAATTCAATTAATTCTTCTGCTGTTAGGCTTTGTCCTTCACGAAGTACTGCAAACACCTTGACTGTTTCCACGGATTTTTCATCTTCAACTCCAATACAACCACACTCCAGAACTGCAGGATGCTCAGAAACCACAGCCTCCACTTCATTCGGATACACGTTAAAACCGGAAACAATAATCATATCTTTTTTGCGATCAACAATAAAGATATTACCCGACTCATCTATAGTAGCAATATCACCCGTTTTAAACCAGCCATTTTCATCCAAGCCGGTGTCTTCTTTTTTCCAATAGCCTTGCATCACTTGAGGGCCACGCACGCATAACTCTCCCGGATCACCTGCTTCGGTAACCACTTGGTTGTTATCGTCTAATAGCTTCACTTCAGTAAAGGGTGCTGGTTTACCAATACTGCCCGTAAAAACCTCTTCTTCAAAACCCACTGAACTCACCAATGGAGAGGTTTCTGTTAAACCATATGCTTGAGTAATGATTGTATTTGTAACACTTTTCCATTTTTCAGCTGTTGATGGGAGAGCGGCCATGCCTCCAGCTAAAGCTGTAATAACATTGCTAAAGTCTAACTTGTGAAAATCTTCGTTATTGAGCAAAGCATCAAAAAGGGTATTAACTCCTGAAATCATGTGAAACTTATGTTTTTTCAGAATCGAAACAAAGGTGGGTAAATCTCTTGGATTGGTGATTAAGACATTCTTTGCACCGAAATAAAACAAATAGAAGTTATGGGCAGTGAGTGCAAAGATATGATAGAGGGGTAAGGGGCAAATGGCCGTTATTGGCTTCTCAATAAGCGTCGGATCAAATGTGTATCGAGCTTGGGCAATATTAGCTAAAATATTACGATGCGTTAAAATTGCACCCTTAGAAACGCCCGTTGTACCCCCGGTGTACTGCAAGAATGCCATATGATCAATAGGTAAATCAATATCGGTAAAAGCTTCTTTCGAGGTGCCCATCACTTTGCCAAACGCAAGTGTGTTACTCAGGCTAAATTTTGGTACCAGCTTTTTAATTTTTCTGACGACAAGATTGATAATCTTGCCTTTAAAGCCGAGCAAATCACCCACCGTAGTGAGTACAACTTTATCAACGCTTGCGAGATTAGTACTAGCAACCACAGCGCCAGCACCTTCCCAACAAAGAAGTATACGGGCTTCTGAATCTTTTAATACGTGCTCTAATTCGCGTTTAGTGTAAAGAGGATTAATATTTACAACGGTCATTCCGGCTTTCAGAGCGCCATAAACAATAACGGGGTAGGCCATCATATTTGGCATCATCACCGCAACTTTGTCACCGAAATTAGCATTTTCAGTAAACCATGCAGCGAGGTGATTAACGCGCTCTGCAAGTTGTTCATAACTCATTTCAACATCAAAGCTCTCAAAAGCAATTCGATCTTTATGGAGACTGCAGGCCGTATTAAAGAAGTCGGCTAAATTACCATTACTTTGAAAAATTTCAGTTTTTTCTAGACTTTGTGGCACTTCTTTACTCATAAATCCCCTTTTGGTTTTTTGTGGTTATGACTTTTCTTTAAGCTTTTTTTCAAACATTGTTTTATAACGATTGTACACTTCTCCATCCTCTCTGTAGGCATAACAAGAATCAACAAATTTTTCTTTGATATAAGTCAAATTTTCAAGAGTGAGTTTACTCTCTTCCAAGGAATCGTTATGGTGAATGGTCTGGAAGGAGACCGTCGCAGCATAGGCCAGCATATCTGAAATATGGCGGCAACCTTTTCCCCCACCCAATACTTTGATAACTTTTTTATTAAAGCCAGGCTTCACAAACTCACCCTTTAATTTATAACAGTTATCAACAGCTGCAGGGCAAATACTGTACGGCGAATCGTGAATGACAGCCTCAATATCAACTATTTCATTTTTATTTGTCATGGTTAATCGAAGCGCCATATCGTGTAGCGCTTCACCCGCAGAAATATAAGCCCTGTCTTCATTATTAAACGAATAGGTTTTTTTATCTGTCAATATTACTTCAATATCCCAAAGGCCGTCTTCGCGCTTATAGCCATTACCGATCAGTCTTCGACGATGCCTAAGGTCTCTTTTAGCGGGTTTACTTAACATGTTTTCCTTTCAATTTTAGTTAGACAAGCACTTATACTTTCTTAAAAATACCGGCTGCACCCATACCTGTGCCGATGCACATAGAAATCATGCCGTATTCAACGTCGTTTCTTTGCATGGCAGAAACCAAGGTTGCCGTTCTGATTGCACCAGTCGCACCCAGTGGATGACCCAGGGCAATAGCGCCACCTTGTGGATTAACTTTTTCCTTGTCAAGACCAAGCTCGTTGATAACAGCTAACGCCTGAGCGGCAAAAGCTTCGTTCAACTCAATCCAACCCATGTCTTCAATTGTCAATCCGGCTTTATCTAATACCTTAGGAATAGCCTTAACGGGACCAATACCCATGATTTCAGCGGGAACACCAGCAACAGCATAAGCAACAAATTCAGCTTTCGGTGTTAAATTGTATTTCTTAACAGCGGCCTCACTGGCAATCAACACTGCTGCGGCGCCGTCCGACATTTGCGAACTTGTGGCTGCAGTGACAGACCCTTCTTGGGCAAAAACTGTTCTTAGTTTGCCTAATGCTTCAATATTACTGCCGTCTCTAGGACCCTCGTCTTGTGAGACAACATTGGTTTTTACACTGTACTCTTTAGTCTCTAATGAGTACACAGATTCCGTTGTTGTAATCGGTGAAATTTCATCTGCGAATAAACCTTCTTTATTGGCTTTTAGCGCTCTGTCGTGACTCTCTAGTGCAAAAGCATCTTGATCTGCTCGAGATATATTGTATTTATCAGCGACTTTTTCAGCAGTCAAACCCATGCCGAAAGCAATCGCTATGTTTTCATCTTCAGCCGTTACCTTTGGGTTAACTGACGGCTTAAAGCCCATCATTGGTACAGTGCTCATGCTCTCTACACCCGCCGCGATCACTAAGTCAGCAGAGCCAGATTTAATCATCTCAGCAGCATTTGCAACTGCTTGCAAGCCGGAAGCGCAGAAGCGATTCAACGTATAAGCTGGTGTCGTATCTGGCAAGCCCGCTAATAGTGTCGCAATTCGTGCTACATTAAGGCCTTGCGGACCTTCAGGCATTGCGCAACCAACAATGACATCGTCGATATTGTTTTTAACTTCGTCAGCATTACTCAGATTTGCTAAAACGCTTTGAATGGAATGCACCAATAAATCGTCTGCTCTGGTTTTTGATAAGCTGCCACGCGCTTTGCCAACAGGGGTTCTTTTTGCCTCAATAATATAAGCTTTTGTCATTCTAATCTCCAATTAATTGCGCAGTGGTTTGTTGTTTCTCAACATAAATTCAATCCTATCTTGAGTTTTTGCGGTGCTCAAAAGCTTCATGAAGCCATTCCTTTCAAGGTCAAGCATCATTTCTGAGTTAATCATGGCATTTTCCTCAACTTCGGAACCGGTCATTACTCTTGCAACTTCAATGACACACAATTTGTCATGTTCCGACATGAATCCGCCACCATAAAGGTTGGCAACTTGAGCCAATGCATTCGCAAAACCTGCCTTTCCAACCACTTTAAACGTCGTGTCTTGTGGTGCTTTGAAGCCAGACTCAAGCATGGCAACGGCCTGTTGTTTAGCAACGTAAAGCAACTCATTTGGGTGAGCAATAATAATATCATCCGACTTTAAATAGCCCATTTGCTTAGCTTCTAGTGCGCTCATAGAAACCTTGGCCATCGCAATTTGTTCAAAGTACTTAGCCAATAGTGGGAAGATATCATCACCTTCTTTGTTGGTGTAAGCACGAAGTGCCATTTCTTTAGACCCGCACCCTGCAGGCAACAAACCCACGCCGACTTCAACCAAACCAACGTAAGAATTCATTGATGAGACAACACGATTGCAATGAAGCAACAATTCACAACCGCCGCCAAGTGCTAAACCATCAACTGCTGCCACCGTTAGAATCTTGCCGTGCTTAATACGCATCATCATTTTCTGCAGGACATCCACCATACACCTAACCGACGTTAGTTCGCCCAATTTTGGCAAATCAGGATTCATCAATTCAAAGGCTTTTTTCTTGGCTTTAGCCGTTAAACCCGGCTCTTTTTCAAGTAAACCCAGTTTTACCGCCGAGACAATCTCATATAAGTTGGCGCCCGCACAAAAATGTTCTTTCTCTTGTTTAAAGATTAGCGCATGAAAGTCATTTTCTTCCAAATAATCCAGTGCGCCGTTAATACCAGTAATAACTGAAGCGCTCAGAACATTCATCTTTGTTTTAAATGAAATACTAGCAATGCCCTCGCCAATATCAATTAATTTAGTGCCTTCACTCTCAAGCAAAATATCTTGCTCGTGTGCTTTTTCGCCGGCAAGCACTGGTTTATATAATTGTCTTTTATAGACAGGGTGTGTTGAGCTCGACACATATGTGCCCGACGTAGGATTAAAAGCACCTTCTTCGCTATAAACAAATGATCGGCTCAATGCCCACTCAGGAAGACCTGCTGATCCAAGTGTTTTACCCTGAGAAATGTCGCTCAATAGCATGGCACGAATTGCTTCCCAGCCAACCACTTGCGCTTGCTCAAAAATACCGGAACTCCAAGCAAAACCTGATCTGAGAGCCATATCTACACAACGGACTGTGTCTGCAATATGCTCTAACTGATAGCAAGAATAGTGGAATACATCTCTGTGAACAGACCACAAAAACTGAGCCTGCGGGTCGTCGCATTCCGCTAAAGTCAATAGTGCTTTTTCAATACTGCCCTTTTCTTTTAGTATTTTTTTAACAACTGGGCTGATTGTTTTGTCCGATAAGCGATAGTCGCCAAGACCGATGTCAAAAACGTAAATATCTTTACCACGCTTTTCGTAAATACCTTTTCTAGTTTTACTTCCTAACGAACCTTGTTCAATCAAACCCTCTACCCAACTAGGCAATTGGAACAATTCCAACCAAGGGTCGTCTTTGGCATTATCAAAAATATTCTTGACCACGTTTTTCATCACGTCAAGCCCAACAACATCCAGGGTTCTGAATGAAGCACTGGCTGGTCGACCAATCCTCTTACCAGTCAATGCGTCAACAGTATCAGGTGATAGTCCGAAATCCTCAGCGTGCTTCAGAACTGCTGCAAAGGAGAAAACACCAATTCTATTTGCAATAAATGCCGGATTATCATTTGCATATACCACTTCTTTACCCAGTGCAGAAGTAATAAATCCTTCTGCTTTCTGAAGTAACTTTTCGTCACTATAATCTGTTCTAATCAACTCCACCAACGGTAGGTATCTTGGTGGATTGAAAAAATGCACACCAAAGATGCGACTTCTTAATTCTTCGGGTGCGTGCTCTGCAATGGTATTGATAGACAGACCTGAAGTGTTGGTTACCAAAATAGCATCGTCCTTCACAAAAGGGGCAATCTTGGC
>CAWVVS010000054.1:0-7227 GCA_963933655.1 uncultured Candidatus Thioglobus sp.
TGAAGTTAATTTGGCCATAACCTTCACGCTTAAATCCAAGAACCGCATTGGGCCCAACCGTTACACTACCATCAATCATTTTTGTTAAATGAATGCCAAGAAATGGCAAATCTGGATCAGGGATTGGATAGATAAGATGATTAACAAGTTGATTACACTCTTGCGGTAGTTGAAAATATTCGCCGCGAAAAGGAATAATTTGAAAGTCTGTGGGTATATTGAGTAGTTTAACAATTCGATCAGCCATTAAACCGGCACAGCTAATCAAGTATTTTGTTTTGAATGTCTCATGTTTGGTCACCACTTCAACTGAATTTGAATCTTCATTAAGATTGGTAATTTGAGTGTCAAGCAAATACTCTCCACCTAAGGCTTCAAACTGTTCGGCCATTTTTTTTGTAATCATTTGGTAATCAACAATACCTGTGGATTTAACCAAAATAGCGCCAAGTCCAGTGATATTTGGCTCGATCTGTTTAAGTTGATGTTTATTGAGTAATTTAACCTCAATTTCATTTTTCTGGCAACGACTGAACAGTTCATTCATTCGATCAAGTTCAGCCTGTGTCGTAGCGACTAGCAATTTTCCACATTGCTCAAAAGGTACATTATAATTTTTGCAAAAGTTGATTGTCGCTTGTAGACCCTCTTTACAAAACTGCGCCTTAAGGCTGCCAGGTTGATAATAAACTCCTGCATGAATAACACCACTGTTGTGTCCAGTTTGGTGCTCAGCAAACCCTCTCTCCTTTTCCAGTAAAAGGATTTTTTTGTCAGCGTGTTTTTGCATCAATGAGAGGGCTGTTGAAGTGCCGACAATCCCGCCGCCTATGACTATGAAATCGTACATATTAATAAATAATTACAATTATTAGTATGCACTATAACGCTTTTTCTTCAAAAATGGTGTTTTCAACAAAGGCGCCACGTTGACGTAAAAGCTCTCTATGGAGATTTTTTTTAGCTACAAATTTATCTCGACCATGAAGCCAGCTGTAGTTGTTAATAACCAACATACTGCCCTCATTAAGTTCTACACCAAAAGTATTGCTCTCAGATTCTAAGGACTCCCCCATCTCATATAGGTATAAACCCTGATCAATATTAAGCGGCTCAGCGAATTGGTCAATAAAGGACATTCGAGGCTCATTTTTATTGTTTTCGTTTAGAAAGATAGGATGATAGGTTTTGTAGCCAACATTTTTACTGGTTGGGGAGCCCCACTGAATATCTTGCTTTGCTAAATCGTGGCTGTAGAATTTATTCAAATCTTGCCAGTCGTCCACATGTAGAAGAAGTGATTCTCCACCATCAACATCCACTTCAATCATTTTTTGCATAATAACCCAATCGGTATTCTCTTTAACGTAAGTGCCGTCGTTGTGAAGCTCCAAGCGGCGATGTGCTTGACGCAGGTAACTATCACTATTATCCATATTTTTAACACTAAAGCGTGCATAGAATTTGCCCGACATGGAGTCTAGATTGGGCACGCCAATCAGGTGGGATACCGCGGCGGAAAGTAGTATATTAAAATCAATATAGTCAATATTATTAAGCACTTCTTTTTCAAGTGACTCACATTGAAGTAGTACAGCACCAGTTCCTCGCTCTTTAATAGTATTTAAAAGAAAAGCCCCTAGTGTGTTGCTTGTTTCTTGATTTAGGCAGTTGGCGATATGAAAACGTAAAAAAGGCTTGTATTCAATAGATTGGACACTATATGGCGCCACTTTTTTACAAAAATTATTGATGATTTTTCTACTGAGTGTTGCCACCAACAGCCTTTTATTTTTTGGATGTGGGTTTACTGTAAATCCTTTTGTTTGATTAGTATTCATCGTTTTTACTCCGTTTATCATTAATGTCGACATTATTGTATTATAACGATATTTATGATAAAATGCAAATAATTAGATAAAAAGTGACTCAAAATCTATTATGATGTTATAAATAAAATTTGACCAAATATGAGACTAATGACTTCATCATCAATAAACACAGCTGCACAGATACTGGATCGTCTTACTACTGATATTCTAGAAGGCGATTATCTTCCAGGAGAAAAATTACACATTAAAGCGCTTAAGGAACGCTACGAGGTTGGCACCAGTCCTCTGCGTGAGGCTTTGTCACAATTGATAGCTAAAGATTTGGTCGTTTCGGAAAATCAAAGAGGTTTTTATGTTAGTGATATTTCAGTGGCTGATTTAGAGGATATCTATCAGGCAAGGGCTAAAATAGAGTCGCTTTGTGTGGGAATGGCTATCGAGAAGGGCGATGATTATTGGGAAGCAAACTGTTTGGCTGCGATACACAGACTGAATAAAAGTAGTAATGAAAAAAGCATTGATCTTAAAGAATGGCAGAAACGACATGCGTCCTTTCATAGCGGTATCGTCGCTGGCTGCGCATCGCCCCGATTACTACAGATCAGACAATCGCTATTTGAAAAATCAACTCGATATCGAAATTTTTGGTTAAAGGAGAATGTTACCAATTCAGAAACGCTTGGTATTAATCAGAAAGAACATGCCGAGTTACTAAATTTGGCGCTAAAACGGGATATTAAGGGCGCTACTCAACTGATTGAGGCGCATATACTTACGCCTGTAGAGATAATCAAAAAAGCTTTGACTTAATTGTTAAACCTAATGGCAGTGCATTGAAGTGGGCGAGAAAACTCAGCTGGTATATGGTGTTTATTGTCAAATAACACAGGCGCCAAGGCTTTCAGCATATCCTCATAGATATCTCTCTTGAAGTCGATGACAGCATCGATAGGGCTCCAAAAATCGACCCATTTCCAATCGTCAAATTCAATCTCGTTGTGAGAATCTAGGCAAATATTTTTTTCAGAGGAGTCCAGCCTTAGCAAAAACCAAACTTGTTTCTGACCAACATAGAGTGGCTTTTGGTTGGGTCTTAGGTAGTTATTTGGTAGATCATAGCGCAACCATTTGGGTGTTTTTGCAAGTACAGTAACGTGCTCTTTTGCAAGACCAACCTCTTCATCAAGCTCGCGATACAACGCCTCGAAGAGGTCTTCACCTTGATCGATTCCACCCTGTGGTAGCTGCCAAGAGCTTTCCTTGTATCGCTTTGCTAAAAGTATCTGCTTTTTATCGTTTGTAAGTACAATGCCAACGTTAGCGCGATAGCCTTCGTTGTCAATCACTAATCGTCGCCAGCAGCAAAACCTAAAATATGAAGTAAGCTAAGGAATAAATTATAAATTGAAATATAAAGCGTTACCGTCGCCATGATGTAATTGGTCTCACCACCGTGGATAATTGCGCTTGTTTGGTAGAGTATTAGTCCACTCATCAATAAAATAAAACCAGCAGATACTGTTAGCGATAATGCAGGCATACTGAAGAAATATGCAGCGAGGCCTGCTAGAAACATTACCATAATGCCTGCAGCTAAAAATCCACCCATAAAGCTAAAGTCTTTTTGTGAAACCAACGCATAGACTGACAGTGTTGCAAAGATAACTGCTGTGCCTGTCATTGCCATTGCCACCAACTCAGCGCCATTAGAAAAAGCTGTAAGGTACATATTGATGATTGGTCCTAGCGTTAAGCCCATAAAACCGGTTAAGGCAAATACTGCCAAAATACCGAAAGCAGAGTTTCTAAGCTTGGTTACTAAAAATAGTAGACCGAAATAACCAATAAGAGTCATTAAGCCAAGATGAGGGAAGTTAATTGCCATTGATACATAAGCCATTACACCGCTAAAAAGTAGTGTCGCTGAAAGCAATTGATAAGTGTTTCTGAGTGTGCGATTGATGACAATCGCGTTACTTGCTGTTTGAACGTTTGAACGCATAATCTTAAAGTTAAAAGTAAAAGTGTAAAATATAGTCAATTTCGACTCAAAATGCAAGGAAATAAGGATATTTTTATAAAGAAAGAGATCCTTGCACTAATACAATACAATTTATGAGACACACAAAACAGCATTTATTGCACTCTCTAAATATCATTGGACTAATGTAGGGCGTTCATGAAACTTATTCTAGGCATGGGGCTTACCGGTCTATCAGTTGCGCGGTTTTATAAAAGCGCACAAGTAATCTATCAAGTTGCAGACTCTCGCCAGTCACCACCACTGCTCGATACTTTTAGGATTCAAGGACTTGCTGCAGAGTGCCAGTTGGGTCCTTGGCAAGAAAGCTTACTCGAAGGAGTTGAGGAAATTATTGTCAGTCCTGGCATTTCTAAGACAGAGTTAATTATCATCTGGGCAAGAGCCAAAGACATTCCGCTGATTAGTGATATTGAGTTATTTTCACGCTACGCAAATGCACCAATTATTGGTATCAGTGGATCTAATGGCAAATCAACCGTCACCCAACTTGTTGGTGAAATGGCGCTTGCGGCAGGTAAAAATACAGCAATCTGCGGCAATATTGGCACACCAGTGATGGATGTCCTGGGCGACGATGTCGATTTATATGTTGTTGAATTATCAAGTTATCAATTAGATTATACAAACTCATTGGACTTGCTAGCGGGCTTGGTGCTGAACATCACACCGGATCATTTGGATCGTTATCCTAACTTTGAGGCTTATATTGCTTCAAAAATAAGCCTATACCAATATTGTCAAAACAAGGTGATTAATCTTGATGAAAGTACCACTTCTGAAATTGTCTGGGATGCCTGTTTTGGCCTGGAAAAAAACAACCAAGATTGTGAATTTGGCGTTGAGATTAAATTAGGCAACTCTATATTCTTCAATAAGGATGAAGTTCTTTTTAGCAGTTCGGATTTAAAAATAGTAGGCAAACATAATATGAGTAATATTCTTGCAGCCCTTACATTAGGTCATCTTGCCGGCCTATCAAACAAGGCGATGTTGCAAGCAGCTATAGATTTTAAAGGCTTACCTCACCGCTTAGAGTGGGTAGTCAATTTGGATGGTGTGGATTATTTTAATGATTCGAAATCGACCAATGCCAATTCTACAATAACTGCTATTAACGCACTTAGTGAGCATTATTCATCCTTGGTTTTGATTGCTGGCGGCATTGCAAAAAAAGAGGATTATTCAGCAATGTTTGAGTTAATTGGTGAAAAAACAGAGGCTGTTGTTTTAATTGGTGAGGCGGCCGATAGTTTTGCATCACATATTACTAATTGTGTGGTCGAGGTTGCACAATCAATGGATCAGGCCTTATCGATTGCAAAGTGCTATGCTACTGATGGTGCAATCTTACTTTCCCCAGCTTGTGCAAGTTTTGACCTGTATGATGACTTTAATGTGCGCGGTGACGATTTTAAACGTCTACTTTCTCAATAAATTCAACCGCCTTGCTGATGTTTGCTTGTGAAAGATTGAGAGCATTATTTTCATTTCTGAGCCAAGTGCATTGACGCTTGCATAACTGCCTAGTTGCAATAATGGCTTTGTCTATCATTTCACTCTCGCTGATTTTGCCGTCTAAATATTGCCAAGCTTGGCGATAACCGACGCAACGAATAGAAGGTAAATCTAAGTTTAATTTTTTGTTCGCTCGAAGTTTCTTAACTTCATCAATAAATCCGGCTTCCATCATTTTGTTGAATCGCTCCTCAATTCTCATGTGAAGTTTTGCCCTATCGGGCATGAGTAAGATTTTTTTAATTGGCTTGTTGAGGGCATTACCATCTTTGTTGCCCTGCAACTCACTCAATGTTTTTCCGCTTAAATAATGCACTTCGAGAGCGCGCGTTATTCGTTGTGAGTCATTACGATGAATTCTTTTTGCAGCGATAGGGTCAATATTGTTTAATTGTTTGTGCAGCTCTTCACTGCCAGCTGTTTTAAGTTGTTCAGTTAAGAATTGTCTTGATTCAATGGTTGACTCTGGCAGATCTGAAAGACCGTATTCTAGTGCATGGAAATAAAATGAAGTACCACCAACTAAGATAGGTAATTTATTTTGTTTAAGAGCTAAATTAATGTGGTTTTTTGCTTGAGTAACAAAATCATTAACTGAAAAAGAATCTTCGGGTTCGCAAATATTCACCAGTGCGTGTGGGTAGTTTTGTAGGGTTTTGGAGTTGGGTTTGGCCGTACCAATATCCATGTGGCGATAGATGAGAGCCGAGTCAACACTAATCAGGTAGGCGTCAAAATGTTTACACAGCTCAATTGCCAGCTCTGTCTTGCCAGAAGCAGTCGGGCCCATTAAAAAAATGACCGAGTTAATAGACGATAACCTCATATTAATACTAGGTTTATATCAAAGAGTACTACATTATAATATCCCCTAAATTTTTATATTACTCAATACGATGTTTACAGTCTTAAATCAGGCGAGTGGAAAATCCTTTCAGAGCGCTGGCGACGCACCAATTTTGGATGGTGCTCTAGCACATGGACTCAATTTTCCTTATGGCTGTCAAAACGGTTTTTGTGGGAAGTGTAAAGCTGCTGTTTTAAATGGTGAGATTCAGTACGATGGTGACGTGCCTCCTGGTCTAACAGAAGAAGATTTAGAGGCCAATATGGCGCTGCTTTGCCAATGTAGGGCAACGAGTGATTTGTATATCAATGTTGAAGAGTTGGATGATTTAGCAAATATAGAGGTGCGCTCATTACCTTGCAAGGTGGTACATATAAATCGCCTTAACCATGATGTGGTTCAAATTATGCTCAAGATTCCCGGCTCACAATCTTTACAATATTTAGCAGGTCAATATCTTGATCTAGAGCATTCCGATTTTGAGCCTCGTGCTTTTTCAATTGCCAATGCACCTACTAACTCTAATTTTATTGAGCTCCACGTTCGATTGGTCGAGGACGGTCAATTGACTAATTTTATTTTTAATAGTTTGACTGAAAAGACCATTCTTAGAATTGAAGGACCCAAAGGTGACTTCTTCATAAGAGAAGAAAGTGATAAGCCTGTAATCTTAATTGCAGGCGGCACCGGTTTCGGTCCTATTAAGGCGATTGTCGAGCATTTGACCGCCATAGAATCACAAAGAAAAATACATATTTATTGGGGTGTAAGAGCTGAAGAAGACATCTATTCTAATTTACCTTCTGAATGGGCCAATGAGTTTGTGAATATTAGTTATGTACCAGTTTTGTCAGAAACCAACGGCGCCTGGAAAGGTAAAAAAGGCTACGTACATGAAGCCGTCGTTCAAGATTTTGTAGATTTATCTGATTATGAAGTTTATGCTTGTGGACCACCAGTAATGGTCAGGGCGGCAGCCAGTGGTTGTC
>CAWVVS010000055.1:0-7129 GCA_963933655.1 uncultured Candidatus Thioglobus sp.
TGGAGTACATTCTCTCGTACGATTCGATGGCACGTGTGGTGCAGTATTTTTGATCTGCCCAACGATCAAAGCGTCGAGAGTCCAGCGAGGCCATGTTTAATTCCGTTTGACCGTGAATCATCCACTGAGCTAGATATTTACCGATACCCCCTTGAGCAATACCGATACTGGCGCCACATAAATTCCAGAAGTTGCGCAGCCCACTGACAGGACCAACCAACAAGTTGTCATCCGGTGTGTGCGTTATCAAACCATTGATAACAGTGCTAATACCCACTTCTTGGAATCCAGGGACGATTTCCATACAACGCTCAAGCCAAGGCATTAAACGCTCTATATCGCCTTCGAATAATTCTCGGTCGAATGACCAATCCAATCCACTGAGTGCCCATGGTTTTGAACCTCTTGTTTCGTAAGGACCTATCAAGAAACCATTGCCTTCTTGGCGAATGTAGGATGCCGCTCTTGAATCACGAGTGACTGGCAGTTCTTGGGTAAGCTTGGCAATTTCTGGGTGGTTTTCAGTGATCAAATACTGGTGTTGAAGATTGACCAGTGGTACGTGAGCACCAACCATTTCTGCAACTTGAGGTGAAAAACATCCGCCGGCATTTACGACGTGCTGGGCGATAATATTACCTAGTTCAGTGACCACTTCATATTCACCCGAAGGCAAAATGTTAATATCTGTAACACGGTTGAAAGACGACACTTCGGCGCCGTTCTTTTTCGCCAATTGAGCCAATTGGGTAACAACAGTTGTTGGGTCGACATGACCATCGTTAGGTGTGTAGAGAATGCAGCGCGCATTATCGAAAGTCATCATCGGATTGATCTTGGCGGCCTCTTCTTTTGAGATAAAGTGCATCTCACAACCAATGTGGTTGGCTCGACTAATGATGTTTCTAAACCATTGCTCTTCTACCTCGGTGTAGCCGACACGCAGAGAGCCTGTTTTGTGGAATGATGAGGGTAGGCCGGTTTTTTTCGGCAAAATTTCGTCGTAAAGTTTGATCGTGTATTCGTGGATACTGGACAGTGTGTGATTGCCATTAAAATTTGGACATAAGCCCGCAGCATGCCAAGTGGAGCCACTGGTGAGCTCACCTTTTTCGATTAATACAACATCGTTCCAGCCTTGTTCGCAAAGGTGATACATTAAGTTAACACCCAGTGAGCCTCCGCCAATAATAACAACTTGTGCGTGTGTTTTCATCCTAGTTTATTCCTCTAGTGGGTTTCTGCCAATAGCTTCTCGACTTAGCTTAATGTCAAATTTGCTGCGTAATTCTCTGTCCACGTCATCACTAATGTGGTCTGGAAAATAGCTCGCTAGTATCTCTTTCTTTTTTGCGATTGCTGTTTCCAGGATAACGGGTTTTCCCATATCAGCCCAGTCATTAGGTGAGTCCCTGTTACTGAGTTCTGGATAGATGTATTCGCTTTGCATAACATCGATAGTTTGATCGGAGCCAAGATAATGGGCTTTGTTGTTCAAGCAAACATCCTTAATGGTTTCAAAGCAAAGAGCCTCTTCGCTTTCATCGCTGAGGCCTTTGGTCATCCTTAACGACGCGCCCAGTAAGTCATTATCCAGTAGTAAGCTTTCGGGGCAGGTGCCCAAAAGGCTTGCATACATACCTGCAGATTCATAGATTATGTTTGCACCAGCGAGCGCCGTTACCACATGTGTTGATGCGCGCTCTGATCCTGCTTGAAAATCCGGGAATTTTGAATCTGTCATGCCGGCAGGCGCGCCTGTCGGCAAGTCAAAATGGTTGCCCATTTGTGCGCAAGCAGCAGATATCAGACCTTGCTCTGGCGAGCCGCCACACATGGAACCATTGCGCAGATCTGAAACAAAGGGCCAAGTGCCCAAAATACAGGGTGCTCCTGGTTTAATGGCATTGGCATAAACCAAGCCACCGAGGCACTCTGCCCAAGCTTGTGATACAACACCCGGCAACAAAGGGGGCGCTGTTGCTCCAGCTTGCGCAGCAGAGAGTAACAGTATCGGCATGCCACCCTCAACGCCAACACGTAGACACTCTAAAGATTCCTCTGCAAATTTCATTGGTGGCACTACAAAGCAGTTGCTCATGCTGACAAAAGGGCGTTCACGCCATTTATCCTCGCCACCAGCAATAATATGCAGCATCTCTAAGCCATCGGTCACATGGGGTGCTTCGGTAAAACTGACACCGATGTGTTTTTGTGTGCCCAAGGCGGCGCAATAAACTGAATTCTGGTCTAATAACCTTGGGTCAGGAATATCACGCAAAACACAGGTTCGTTGAAACATGTGAATGTGCTCACACTGATCGGCAATTCTTGCCATATCATAAAGGTCTTGGCTTAGCGACTCTCTGTACTCATTGTTTTCTGGATCGGCAATTAAAACCGCTGCACCCGCAGTGGAAAAATGCACTCTTGAACCGCTTAAGTCCAAGTCGTATTTTTCAATTTGACCGTGAAGTGTTAAACCGTGTTGCGACATCGCCATTGCTTTTCTAACCACCTCTTCTGGCATTCTCAATCTGCCATCATCACCCATGGTGGCACCAAATGCAACACAGGTTTTAATACAATGTGGCGTAGCGTCAGCAAAGCCAATTTCTTCAAGGATGCGAAACACATTGGCTTCAATTGATTTGACTTGTTTATCACTCAGTGGTTTGTAACTGCCGCCTATCTCGCCTGGAAGTACGGGTTTTTCGTCCTCAGCTAGTGGTGCTGCTCTTAGCGCAATTCGTGCCGCTCTGCCACCGGTTTTTCTTCGTGTCATTTCTTACCCCTTAGTGCATCAATGATTAGATTTTTTAATTATAAGTATTCTACACACCATGTGCAAATGAGAAATTATTATTACAATACATAAGAAAAACTAATCTATAATTGAGTTAATTAACTCTCTTAATAGGCATGAGAAGCAAGCTACCATCACTCAACAGTTTGAAATCTTTTGAAGCTGTGGCGCGTCATTTAAGCTTTACCAAGGCTGCAGCAGAGCTTTATGTCACTCAGGCGGCGGCGAGTCATCAAATCAAAATTCTGGAAGAGCAACTTGGTGTTGAGCTGTTTTCTCGTCATCCTCGACGAATTCAGTTGACTAGTGAAGGGGAAATATTACTTCCAGTGATGACTAAGTCGCTTGACGCCATTGCTAGTGGTGTTGAGAAAATTACTTCCAACACTGGCTTGGGTATGCTTCGGGTGCGGTTGGGTCCCTCTATTTCAGCTAAGTGGCTGTCTCCAAAACTGAATGATTTTTGGCGGCATAACCCGGGTATTAATTTAAGCCTTTTTCACTCCAATGAAGAGGTGAACTTTTCTCGAGAGGATATTGACATCGCTGTTACTTATGGTGATGGAAATTGGCCCAATCTTGAGTGTTTCCATTTACTTTCACTTGATTTTTTCCCAGTATGCAGTCCGGCAATTGTTGCTGGCCTGTCTGGAGATTTTTCGGAAAATGACTTGGAGAATTTACCGCTACTCCATGACGCCAGTTACAAGTCATGGTCAACTTGGGTACGAGATGCCAATCTTAATGGCGTTAACCCAAATAGGGGTGTTATTATTGATGATACAAATGTTTTAGTACAAGCTGCTATTGATGGTCAAGGTGTTGCTATGGGATCGTCACTATTGGTCAGCGAACATTTGCGCTCGGGTCGATTGGTGAGACTTTTTGATCATATTTTAAAGCCCGATGAGGGTTATTATGTTATTTGCCCAAAGGCTCACTTACAGCGTCAAAATGTGCGATTATTTAAGAATTGGTTGTTGTCTCAAATATAAGACTTCACTTCTTCCATGACCACAAAAGTCGAGCTGTTTTGTACATGAGGTAAGGCCGATATTTTCTCACCCAGAACTTTACGATAACTTTCCATATTGTTGGTTCTAACTTTAAGTAAGTAGTCAAAGTGCGAAGCTATCATATGGCATTGTACAACTTCGGGTATTTCATTAATTGCAGCATTAAAGGCATTTAGTGCTTGAGTTTTGGTGTCGTCCATTTTAATTTGTACAAAAGCGATGTGGTTATCATCCACTAAATCGTGATTAATTACAGCTCGATAACCGCGTATGTATCCTTTGTTTTCCAATTTTTTAACTCGATTGAGACAAGGTGTTTTAGAAAGACCTATCTGGTCTGATAAATCGGTGATTGTCATTCTGCCATCAGCTTGAAGCAGTTTAAGGATTTTATTATCGTAATTATCTAACATAGTTATATTTCCTAATAATTAACTAAATGCAGGTATTTAGTTTATTAAACATTAAACATTTAAAACTAATAACTATTATATACAATTTCATAGTTATAAAGACTAAATCATTTAATCTATAATAATAACTATGAAAGTAGAGAAATATTTGATTATTATTATTTGGAGTGCTGTGTGTTTATAGACGAACTTGATGTTGATTATACAAAACTAAGACAGGCCATTAGGCACGACAGAATTATTCCAGAGTCGGAGGCTTTAGCTCAATTGCAATTGCTTGAGGGCACTGATAAGAAACAACGTGAACAATTTCAAAGCATTACAGAATCCTTTATTAAAGATTTGCGAGCATCAAATAAACCCGACTTATTATCATTGTTTATCTCAGAATATAATCTAAGTAGTGACGAGGGTTTGTCGTTAATGACGCTCGTTGAAGCCTTTATGCGTGTTCCGGATAACAAAACTAGGGATAAATTATTTTCTGACAAGATTTCTAATAAACCCTGGTCTAAGCATTTAGGCGGCAAAAAGTCTTCGATGATTAATATTGCAACCATGGCATTGAGTGTTGCTGACATGATGATTAGTCATGGTCATAGCACCAAAATCAAGGGGCGCATTAAGCATGCACTTGATATCCTCTCTAGACCTGGCATTCGATTCAGTGCTCATAGTGTGATGCGTTTTTTTGGCTCACAGTTCGTTTTTTCTGAAGATATTGAGAATGCTCTTAAAACTGCTAATAAGAATGGCGCAACCCATTCTTTCGATATGTTGGGTGAGGCCGCGTGGACAATGAAAGACGCCGATCGTTATTTCTTGTCCTATAAAAAAGCATTAATTGCCATTGGTAAAGATAGAAAAGGCGCTGATATTGTAGCCGCAAATGGTATTTCAGTGAAGCTCTCAGCCTTGCATCCAAAGTACGATTTTATGCATAGAGAAAGAGCACTAAAAGAGTTAGCGCCGAGATTATTAGCTTTGGTTGACATTGCAGAGAATTATAATATTGCCATTAACATCGATGCTGAAGAAGCCGAACGTTTAGATCTTTCTTTGGATATGATTGAATATGTGGCTAAAAACAAAGTCAACACCAATTGGCAGGGTTTTGGAGTCGTGGTTCAGGCTTACCAAAAGCGCGCTCTATTGGTAATTGACTGGCTGTATGAGTTAAGCGAAAAGCATGATTTGAAAATTATGTTACGTTTGGTAAAAGGCGCTTACTGGGATAGTGAAATTAAAAAAGCTCAAATTTTGGGTGATATTGATTATCCAGTTTTTACCAAAAAACAAAATACTGATTACTCCTACCTAGTGTGTGCGCAGAAACTTCTTAAGATGCGCGATAGGATTTATCCTCAATTTGCCAGTCATAATGCCCACACATTAATCTCTGTTTGTGAAATTGCAGGAAATAACGAAGGGTTTGAAATACAGCGTTTGCACGGCATGGGTGAGTCCCTTCACAATCAGTTGGCGAGTCAGTACAGTGTTGTATCAAGAGTATATGCACCAGTCGGCAGTCACACAGATTTACTTGCCTATCTAATGAGAAGATTACTGGAGAATGGCGCCAATAGCTCGTTCATCAATCATTTATTTGACGAGAATATTAGACCCATTGAGCTCGCAACCGACATTTTGAGTGATGTTGAAGACGATCCTCAAGCAAGCCACCTTAAAATTCCTTTGCCCAAAGATATTTTTCAACCAGGACGTGATAATTCGAAATCGATTGTGCTTTCAGAACAGGATGAGGTTGACAATCTAGGCGCACAACAACAACCTTGGATTGACTATCAATGGTGCGGCACCTCAATCACTCTCAACAAGGACAATAAAGAAAACAATCTACACCAAGTACACAATCCTGCCGAATTATCGGATACTGTGGGCACTGTTTGTTATGCTGGTGAAGTTCAAGTTAATCAATGTTTGCAGGATGCAAAGATAGCTTTTGCCTCTAAGACCCATTCTCAAGAATCGATTTTGAAAAGTTTAGAGTGCGCAGCAGATTTGTTTGAAGACAATCAAGCAGAATTGATGGTATTGGCCATGCGTGAGGCGGGGAAAACTTATCAGGACGCTATTGACGAAGTTCGGGAAGCGGTTGACTTCCTCCGATATTACGCAAATTTATCGAGAAGTGTAATGCCAAAACAGCGAGAAGCGCTTGGGGTGTTTGTCTGCATCAGTCCTTGGAATTTTCCATTGGCAATATTCACTGGCCAAGTGGCTGCCGCCCTTGCAGTAGGCAACGCTGTGATTGCTAAACCAGCAGAAAGCACTTCAATCATTGGCTATAGGGCTACGCAGTTATTGCATGAAGCCGGCATACCTCTTGGTTTATTACAGCTTGTTCTGGGCAAGGGTTCAGATGTGGGCAATAACCTCACATTAGACAAGCACATTGCTGGTGTTGCCTTTACTGGCTCAACACAAGTGGCTAAGACAATTAAGAGTAATCTACTGAAAAACAACCCCAGTGCTGGATTGATTGCCGAAACTGGTGGTCTCAATGCCATGGTGGTTGATTCGACTGCGCTTAGCGAACAGGTAACACGAGACGTTATAGATAGCGCCTTTAAAAGTGCAGGTCAACGTTGTTCGGCACTCAGAATATTGCTCATACAGGAAGATTGTTTTACTGGTATTAGCAATATGATTAAAGGTGCTATGAAGGAGCTGAATGTAGGCAACCCAAAATACTTGAACACCGATTGTGGTCCAGTGATTAATGCTGACTCGAAAAACAAATTGCAAGCGCATATTAATAATGCCGGCGTTCACGCCAAAGTCATAGCCAAAGTACAGCATAGCAATACTCATGGTCATTATGTTGCGCCAACAATGATTGAGCTTGATAGTTTGGATGATATTAACGAGGA
>CAWVVS010000056.1:0-6954 GCA_963933655.1 uncultured Candidatus Thioglobus sp.
GTATTGTACACACATGGCGTCTAATTTTTCAATACCAACCCCGTGTTCTCCAGTAATCGAACCACCTACAGAAACGCAATGCTTAAGAATATCCATACCAAAAGCTTCTGTTTTTTCCAGTGCTCCTGGCACGCCGGCATCGTAAAGAATCAACGGATGAAGATTGCCATCACCGGCATGAAAAACATTAGCAACACGGAGCTGATAATGTTTTGATAATTCATTAATTTTTTCTAATACGCCAGCCAAGTGACGCTTTGGAATCGTGCCATCCATACAATAGTAATCTGGCGAAAGACGTCCGACTGCTGGAAATGACGACTTACGCCCCTGCCACAACAACAAGCGCTCTTCCTCATTCTCGGAAACTTTGATCGTGGATGCGCCGACAAGAATTTCCAATGTCTTTGCAAGCTCGGCCTGTACCGATTCTACTTCACCGTCCAATTCGCACAACAATAACGCTTCTGCGTCTAGTGGGTATCCGGCGTGAGCAAAGTCTTCGGAGGCTTCAATGGCAAATTTATCCATCATCTCTAAACCCGCAGGAACAATACCAGCCTTGATAATTTCTGCCACAGTATTAGCGCACTCTCTGACCGTGTCAAAACCTGCCATGACTAACTTAGCCAGTGCCGGTTTTTTGATAAGTTTGACGGTAATTTCAGTAATAATACCCAGTAGACCTTCAGAGCCATTCATTAAGGCCAACAAACCTAGGCCCTCGTCACTACGGCTTAAAATTAATTCTTCGCCATTTATAGTAAGCATTTTAATCGCCTCAACATTATGAACAGTTAAACCATATTTAAGACAATGTACGCCACCAGAATTTTCAGCAACATTACCACCAATAGTGCATGCTATTTGTGAAGAAGGGTCTGGAGCATAATACAAACCATACTCAGAAACCGCCTCGCTAATAGCTAAATTTCTCACTCCAGGCTCAACAACAGCCAATTGATTTTCAGCATCAATCGATAATATTCGAGTCATTTTGGACAGTCCAAGAACAACGCAGCCTTCAAGCGGAGTTGCACCACCAGAGAGACCCGTACCCGCACCTCGAGTCACTACCGGTGTTTTTGTTTTTCGACAAATTTTAAGAACGGCTTTAATTTGCTTCACACTAGTAGGTAGTGCCACAGCCATAGGCTTTTGTTTGTAAACACTCAGACCATCACATTCAAAGGCGCGCGTATTCTCACTTCCGCAAATAATACTGCCCTTTGGTAAGGTATGGGATAATTGACTTATAACTGACATGCTGGTCATTATCCAGTGATTTGAATTCATGCTGTTATGAATTTTTTTACTATTGCCAAAGTTCAATTGTAAGATAATACGCACCAGACTCTAACTGCCTCTTTTTTTTAATTACCCAATAATATATTATGCAATCATTTAATCCACCTGTAAGAACACTCATGGGTCCCGGCCCGTCAAATGTTCATCCTAGAATTCTTAGTGCAATGGCTAGACCAACTATTGGTCACCTAGATCCAGCCTTTGTTGGCATGATGGACGAAGTTAAAGAAATGTTAAAAATTGCATTTAAAACTGAAAATGAATTGACAATGCCTGTTTCCGCACCAGGTTCTGCAGGCATGGAGGCATGTTTTGCAAACTTAGTTGAGCCAGGTGATAAGGTCATCGTTTGTAGCAACGGTGTTTTTGGTGGCCGTATGAAAGAAAACGTTACTCGTTTTGGTGGTGTAGCTGTCATGGTCGAAGACGCCTGGGGAACTGCAGTAACTGCTGATAAATTAGAGCAAGCACTTAGTGAAAACAAAGATGCAAAAATAGTTGCCTTTGTTCACGCTGAAACCTCAACGGGCGTTATGTCTGATGCTAAAAAACTTTGCGAAATCGCACACAAATACGAGTGTCTTACAATTGTTGATGCCGTAACATCACTTGCAGGCTCTGAGCTACGTGTTGACGAATGGGGAATTGATGCCATTTATTCTGGTTCACAAAAATGTCTTTCAGCAATGCCAGGCATTTCACCAATCAGCATGGGTGATCGTGCAATTCACAAACTAACCAACAGAACAACACCTGTTGCAAGTTGGTTTCTTGACCTTAACCTAGTTATGGGATACTGGGGTGAGGGTGCCAAACGTACATACCACCACACAGCACCTGTTAATACTCTTTATGGTATGCATGAATCTCTCGTGATGATGTGTGAAGAAGGCGTTGAGAATGCCTGGGTAAGACACCAAACAAACCACGAATTACTTAGAGATGGTCTTGAAGCAATGGGTATAAACTACCTTGTTAAGAAAGAAGACCGCCTACCACAACTGAATAGTGTATTCATTCCGGAAGGTGTTGATGAAGCAGCCGTTAGAACGACTCTTTTAAATGAGTACAACCTTGAAATTGGCGCAGGTCTTGGCACTTTAGCGGGTCAAGTTTGGCGCATCGGTTTAATGGGTCACACTTCTAGAAAAGAAAACATTACACTTTGTTTAGCTGCATTGAAAGACGTTTTGTAAGGAACGAATGCAGGATACAAAAAAAGGCGACCATCAGGTCGCCTTTTTTTTACCTAAAATTATTTAATCTATAATTTTAGCTAGCAATTCCTCTTCCGTCTCAACACGCTCAGGATCAGGTAAACAGCAATCTACAGGACAAACTTCTACACACTGCGGTGTATCAAAATGGCCAACACACTCTGTGCACTTATCGCCATCGATTTCATAAATTTCATCGCCCATATAAATAGCTTCATTTGGGCATTCTGGCTCACATACATCGCAATTGATGCATTCATCGGTAATTAATAATGACATAGTCTATTCAACCTAAAAAATCTAATTAATACAGCCGCTATAGCTGCACTTTTCTCATTCCTGAGGCTGAATATTTTAACTTATCAGAGCCAATATATTAATGATTTTGGGTATCATTAACGGTTTTTATTTCAGGGTTATTCATGAGAGTTCTACTACTTACATTTTCACTTCTTTTATCTTCACTCTCATTTGGTGCGCAAGACGATGGAATTTTTGCCCATATTCAAACCAACAAAGGTGAAATTGTTATTGCGCTTGCCTACGAGAAAGCACCGCTAACAGTTATTAACTTTGTCTCACTTGCAGAGGGCACCAAGGCAAGTAACAAAGATCTTGGGGTTCCATTCTACGATGGTATTAAATTTCACCGAGTGATTGATGATTTTATGATTCAAGGTGGCGATCCTAAAGGTACAGGAACTGGTGGTCCTGGCTATAAGTTTATGGATGAGTTTAGTGATTTAAAACACGACAAACCCGGTGTTTTATCAATGGCAAACTCTGGACCTACCACCAATGGCTCTCAATTTTTTATTACTCACATTCCAACCCCTTGGTTGGATGGTAAACACAGTGTTTTTGGTTCTGTCATTCTTGGTATGAATGTTGTTAATTCTATTAAGAAAGGAGACTTTATCGAGCACATTACAATCCAAAGGGTTGGTGAGAGTGCAAATAATTTTGCCACTGGAGAAGAAGCTTTTAACGCCGCACTGGCACTCAAGTCCCTCGAGTCAAAAGCATCGCAAGCAAAGAAAAACCAAGCCTTCGAAGAAACGATTGTCGCAACATTCCCAGGCGCTAAAAAAAATGACTTGGGTTATTTTTCTGTTATTACTCAAAAGGGCTCAGGAGAAGAGGCAAAACCCGGCGACAACATTTCCCTTGAATTGTCAATTGAGCTTATTGACGGCACAGTATTGCAAGCACCAGGTGAGCCTCTAAGATTTAGATTAGACAACGGTGAAACATTAGGTGTTATTGACACCACTGCATTAAATATGGCAACTGGGGAGGTACGGATTGCTATCACTACTTACCAGTATGCATTTGGTAGTAGAGATATGGGAATTCCTAGAGACTCTATTTTAATCTTCAAATTAAAGCGACTCGCGAGCGGAGAATAGGCACCCATGTTTCTCGAACTGATTAACTTTTTAGCATCACTTGATGCGGGCTTTAATGTCCTTAGCTATTTAACTGTCAGGGCGGTCTTTTCAATGATGAGTGCCTTGTTGATCAGTCTATTGCTGGGTAAGTTTATCATTGCAAAGTTGCAACATTACCAAATAGGCCAAGTGATTAGAGGCGACGGTCCGGAAACACATCACGCTAAAGCTGGTACACCAACAATGGGTGGTGTTTTGATTTTATTCTCTTTTGTTGTCAGTATGATTGTTTGGGGTGACTGGCAAAACAACTATTTATGGATTATGATTTTCACTGCATTTTCCTTTGGTGGTATTGGTTTTTTTGATGACTATCTTAAGTTAAAGCACCAGTCATCCGATGGTCTTAGCAGCAAGAAAAAACTTGTTTTCCAGTCAATTGCAGCAATTATTATCGGGGTCTCGCTGCTTTACAATGCCGAAACACCGATTGACACTCAACTGCTTATACCTTTTTTTAAAGACGCTGGCTTCGAGCTGGGTGTTGCTGGTTTTTTAATTTTGAGTTATTTTGTCATCGTCGGCAGTTCAAACGCTGTTAACCTAACTGACGGGCTTGACGGCTTGGCTGTAATGCCGGTGATTTTAATCAGCGGGGCATTGGCTATTTTTGCCTATATTGGTGGAAACTATAACTTTTCTAACTATCTCAATATGCCGTTCATGCCAGGTACTGGAGAATTATTTGTCGTTTGTGCTGCTTTGATTGGTGCCGGTTTTGGGTTTTTGTGGTTTAACACTTATCCAGCCGAGATCTTCATGGGTGATGTTGGCTCCCTTGCACTCGGCGCTATTTTGGCGGTTGTTGCTATTATTGTTCGTCAAGAAATATTATTTTTCTTAATGGGTGGTGTTTTTGTTGCTGAAACCCTATCGGTCATACTTCAAGTTGGCTATTACAAACGCACGAAAAAAAGGCTGTTCTTAATGGCGCCACTACATCATCACTTTGAAAAGATGGGATTATCAGAGCCTAAGATTATTGTGCGCTTCTGGATGGTTACCTTAATCCTTATTCTTATTAGTTTGGCAAGCATTAAGATCCGTTAAAACAATAAATAACGCCGTGTCGTTTACTCAGTAAAATGCTCAACTTATGAATACATTAGACAAATGGGATAACCGCTACTTATCGCTCGCGAAAGAAGTTGCCACTTGGTCCAAAGATCCTTCAACTCAAGTAGGCGCTGTGACCGTTGGTACCAAAAAAGAAGTGCTTTCACAAGGCTTTAATGGCTTTCCAAGAGGGATTGAAGATACAGACGAGCGATACAATCATCGAGAAACCAAATATAAATTTGTTGTTCACGCTGAGATGAACGCTATTTATAACGCTACTTATTCTGGTACTTCCCTTGATGGTGCTACACTCTACATATACGGGCTGCCTATTTGCTCAGAATGCGCCAAAGGTATTATTCAAGTCGGTATAAACAAAGTTGTTATTGAAAAATCCAAAGAGCTTGATAACTGGAATGAAAGCTTGCGACTCTCACAAGAAATGTTTTCTGAAGCTGGTGTTGAATTAATTATTAAAGGCGAAAACTAGTCAATGAGTGAAGTATCCAAGCGTCGCACTTTTGCGATCATCTCTCACCCTGACGCCGGCAAAACAACAGTTACAGAAAAACTACTACTCTACGCAGGTGCAATTAAATCTGCTGGAAGTGTCAAGGCCAGAAAAGCCAGCACACATGCCACTTCAGACTGGATGGAAATGGAAAAAGAAAGGGGTATTTCCATCACCTCATCCATTATGCAGTTTTCTTATGATAATCATGTTATCAACTTGCTCGACACACCAGGCCACGAAGATTTCTCTGAGGACACTTACCGGACTTTAACTGCAGTTGACTCTGCGCTAATGGTGATAGATGTTGCCAAAGGTGTTGAGCAACGTACGATTAAATTAATGGAAGTTTGTCGACTACGTGACACGCCAATTTTAACGTTCATCAACAAGCTAGATCGTGAAGGCAAAGAACCAATTGATTTACTCGATGAAGTAGAGTCTGTACTCAATATTGAGTGCACTCCAGTCACTTGGCCAATTGGTATGGGCAAGCGTTTCAAGGGTGTTGTGCACTTATTGGAAGACAAAATTTACCTATACGAATCTGGAAAAAACTCTGAAATTGGTGAGAACACCATTATTGAGGGCATTGATAATCCAGAGCTAGATACCATCCTTGGCTCAGAACTAGCCGAAGAAGTGAGAGAGGAAATTGAACTTATTGTCGGCACCAGTACGCCGTTTGATTTAGATGAATTTTTGGATGGCAAACAAACGCCTGTATTTTTTGGCTCGGCTATTAGTAATTTTGGCATCCAAAACCTGCTGGATGGTTTTCTTGAATACGCACCAACGCCACAATCTCGCGAGAGCGACACAAGAGTAGTCGAGCCAGACGAATCTAAGCTTGCTGGCTTTGTCTTTAAAATTCAAGCAAATATGGACCCCAAGCACCACGATAGACTTGCCTTTATGCGTATTGTTAGTGGCGAGTACACCAAGGGCATGAAAGTACTGCAAGTTTCAACGGGTAAACAAATCAAAATTGCCAATGCGGTCACTTTTATGTCGCGTGAAAGAAGCTCAACTGAAAGTGCTTTTGCTGGCGATGTGATTGGTATCCATAACCACGGTGGCATTAGTATTGGTGACACTTTTACTCAGGGTGAAAAACTGAATTTTCAAGGTATCCCGAATTTCGCTCCAGAATTATTTCGTCGTGCTCAGCTAAAAGACCCTCTCAAAGCGAAAGCACTTCAAAAAGGTCTGGACCAACTTTCTGAAGAAGGTGCGACACAAGTGTTTCGCCCTATTATTAACAGCTCACAAATATTAGGCGCTGTCGGTGTTCTTCAATTTGATGTGGTTGCTCACAGATTAAAGCATGAGTATAGCGTTGATTGCCAGTTTGAAGCTATTGCAATTTCCACAGCGCGCTGGGTGACTGGTACCGATAAAGATATCG
>CAWVVS010000057.1:0-6915 GCA_963933655.1 uncultured Candidatus Thioglobus sp.
TGATATTAAAAGATTAATGGATCTTGGAACATATAGAGGTATAAGGCATAGAAAGAATTTACCTGTCAACGGTCAAAGAACTAAAAATAATTCAAGAACTAGAAAAGGCCCAACCCGTCCAATAAGAAGATAAGAAAAAATGGCAAAAAATACAATGCCAAGTTTGAGTGAGGCACTTTTCCTACTTCACCATCCCAATAAAGGTGAAAAATTGACCCAAATAGCCGATTTTTGTCATATTTGCCAGCAAAGACTCATTATTGAAGAGCTTGCAGCGCACCAATTAAGCCTAAAACAAGTGAAATTACGACGCAAATCGAAAATTTCCAATATTTTTACTCTTGAGACTGAGCTGAGTGAACTGCTTTTAAAATCACTTGACTTTGATCTGACTGCCGCACAAAGGCGCTGCATTGAAGAAATCAACACCGATCTTGGCTCAGAACAACCAATGTTGAGATTACTACAAGGTGACGTTGGTTCTGGCAAAACCATTGTGGCAGTGTTCGCTTTATTACAGGCAGTTGCCAACGGTTTTCAAACAGCGGTAATGGCCCCCACTGAAATTTTGGCACGACAACACCAGCAGAGTTTTAGCGAATATTTAAACAAGTTAGACATAACAACTGCTTACCTGTCTGGCTCACAAAACACACAAGAGAGAGAGAAGCAACTGGGCAAAGTAATCTCGGGTGAAGCGCAGGTGGTGATTGGTACTCACGCCCTTTTTCAAGAAAGTGTGTCGTTTGATAATCTAGGCGTTGTTATTATTGATGAGCAGCACAAATTTGGTGTTCATCAGCGACTATCACTTGCACAAAAAGCGAAAAAAACACCACACCAGCTAGTAATGACAGCCACTCCAATTCCGCGTTCTCTAACGATGAGCGCTTATGCTGATCTCGATACTTCCATTATCGATGAATTACCGATTGGACGACAAGCGGTACAAACCGTTGCACTCAGCAATCATCGTAAAGATGAAATTATTGAAAAAATCAAACAAGTATGCGCCGAAGGTCGACAAATCTATTGGGTCTGCACTCTGATTGAAGAGTCGGAGACACTGCGTGCAGAATCTGCCGAAAATACTTTCGCCTACTTAAGTGAAAACCTCACTAAACTTCGCGTGGTATTAATCCATGGTCGTCTCAATAAAAGCGAGAAAGAAGTCATTATGCAAGATTTTTCTTCAGGAAGAATTGATGCGTTAGTGGCAACTACAGTGATCGAAGTTGGTGTTAATGTGCCGAACGCCAGTCTCATGATTGTTGAGAATGCCGAACGATTGGGACTTGCTCAATTACACCAGTTACGTGGACGCGTTGGACGAGGTAGTGAGAAAAGCGTTTGTGTATTGATGTATCAATCACCCTTGAGTGAATCGGCCAAAGAAAGGCTGGATATTCTTCGCCAAACTTGCGATGGTTTTATAATTGCCGAAAAAGATCTAGAACTTCGAGGACCGGGTGAAATACTTGGCACCCAGCAAACAGGAATTGCAGACATGAAAATCGCAAATATTGTCCGCGACAGCTATCTCCTCAAACAAGCAAGCTATTATTCTGAGAAAATGCTTGGCGAAAGTGAGCACGCTCAAAATGCACTCATTCGTCGTTGGATAGATGAAGATAAATCACATTACGCTAACGCCTAAATTGATTCCTTTGAGTCTAGTAAAATACATTCCTTAAGTTTAGCGAATTTTTCTATATGTTTAATCCTGATAAATTTCAATGGCAAGCCTTTAATGCACGTGATCATGTGCCCGCTCAAGTATTGCCATGGATACTCGATAACAGTTCTTTAACTGCAAAACTTAAAAACAAATATTCAGATTTTCATGTCAATGTTATCTCTCAAGTAGAAAACACACCATACAATTGTGAACTTAAACTGTTAGGTGGCATAGAAGATGAAACCATCATTGTTCGCGAAGTGGAATTAATGGGTGAAAAACAGCCTGTTGTCTTTGCTCGATCAGTGATACCAAAAACTAGTGATACAAACAAACTGCTTGCTATTGGCTCTAAACCTCTGGGTGAAATCTTATTTGATGACCCTCTTATCTATCGAGACCAACTAGAAGTCGGGCAACATCAAGGCACATGGGCGCGACGCTCAACCTTTGTTGTTGGAGCAACAAAATTACTGGTGAGTGAAATATTCCTTGAGAAATTGTATGCGTGATCAGATATTCAATAATCAAAGTGATATAGCTGATTTTCGTTTTGATGAAAGCGTTGTGGCTGTCTTCGATGACATGGTAAAAAGATCCGTGCCCGGTTACGAATCAATGATTCAAATGATTGGTCTATTAACTCGCACGTATGGACAAGACAACAGCAACTACTATGATTTAGGCGCCTCAACAGGCAACACAACGCTTGCCTTGGCTTTAAACAATAAGAATACGAACGTTCTCTTTCTTGCAATTGACAACTCAGAGCAAATGGTTGAACAATGTAAGCAAAACCTGAGCGATAAAATTGACAATTTAGAGGTCATCTGTAGTGATATTAATGATATTTATATCGAAAATGCTTCTATCGTTGTTCTTAACTTAACACTGCAATTTATCGATATTGATAAGCGTGCTAGTCTTATTGACAAAATTTTCGAAGGGCTCAAACCCGGTGGCGCTTTGATTATTAGTGAAAAAATCCATGTTGATGACGAAAGCGAGCAAGCTCGACTTAACGAATTGCACATGGGTTTTAAACGTGCAAATGGCTATAGCGAGCTAGAAATCGCAAATAAACGTCAATCTCTAGAAAATGTATTGTTAACTGAAAACAGTGAAACACACCTAAAAAGGCTGCAGAAGTGCGGTTTTAGTGAGTCAACGCACTACTTTCAGTGTCTTAACTTTGCCTCCTTTTTATCGGTAAAATAAGCCTTGTTTTTTAACGTGACTTAAAAGAGATTCCTACAGTCATTATTTTATAAACCAAAAGGTTTGTGTAAGACTTCTCTAAGACAAGGTTTTTTATGCTTTTAATGATTGATAACTACGATTCATTTACCTATAACTTGGTTCAGTATTTCGGCGAGCTGGGTCAAAGTGTTACGGTTTATCGTAATGATGAAATCACGGTGGATGAGGTTGAAGCCCTCAACCCCAAGCATATAGTTATTTCACCTGGACCTTGCACACCGAACGAGGCTGGTATCTCCCTTGAATTAATTGAAAAACTGGGTGGAAAACTTCCAATTTTAGGAGTCTGCCTAGGTTTTCAAGCTATTGTTCAAGCCTTCGGTGGAAACATTATTGGCGCCAAACGAATTATGCATGGCAAGGTTTCACCAGTGCACCACATTAACAAAGGTGTATTCTCTGGACTTAAAAATCCTTTAAATGCAACACGTTATCACTCACTGGTTGCTGAGCAACACACATTGCCAGATTGTTTTGAGGTAACCGCATGGACTAATAATGAGTCTGGTGAAATCGAAGAAATTATGGGTGTTCGACACAAAGAATTGGCCATTGAAGGTGTGCAATTTCATCCAGAATCGATCCTTACTGAACATGGTCACCAAATGCTTGACACTTTTTTACAGGAAAATTAATAATGACTGAAATAATGAATTTCTTACTTGATCAATGGATATATTCTGGAACACTTGTTGCACTTGTTGCACTATTTGTCTATGGAGAAAGACCGAAAAAATACCAAGTAGTCGATACCAATGGTGCAGTTACTCTGATGGACGATGACGATTTAATTATTCTCGACGTTCGTGAAGAAAAAGAAAGAGTAACTGGTTTTATAAATTCAGCCAATCACATTCCCATGGCCCAAGTGAAAGGAAAACTTGACACACTCGATAAAAGCAAAAAAATTCTCACTTATTGTAAAAGTGGCACGCGCTCCAAAGCGACTGCGGAACTTCTTAGTAAAAATCAATTTGATCGTGTTTACAACTTAAAAGGCGGTTTTGACGCCTGGCAAGCAGCCGGCCTACCAATTAATAAATAATCTTATGAAAAACATAATATACACATCTGATTACTGCCCATTTTGTCGAATGGCTTACCAGTTATTGGATGAAAAAGGTGTTGTCTATAAGAAAATATCGGTTGATGAAAACCAAAACATTTGGAAAGAAATTCACCAAAAAACAGGCAGATCCACTGTTCCTCAAATTTATATCAATGGTCATTACGTTGGTGGATATGATGATTTAAGTGCAGCCGATCGCTCGGGTGAGTTAGGCAAGATTATCAATGGCTAATTTAACGTCAAAGATGCAAAGATCACTTGGCATTATAGGTTCTGGCGCCTGGGGGAGTGCTCTGGCAATCTCTCTTAGTGAGAAATTTGATATTATTTATTTAATTGCTCAAGATGATGCTGAAGTGAAGAGCTTAAGCACCCAACACGCTGCACTTAACACGCCGTTTAATAACAATATTTCAATTACTGCAGATCTTAGCAATATCACTGCAGTTGAAGCAATATTGATTGCAACTCCGAGCTATGCATTTAATGAAATACTAAGCAAGTTGGGTCATTATGTGTCCGATCAACAGTTTATCGCTTGGGCAACAAAAGGATTTGATACACCCAACAGTTGTTTTCTTCATGAAACTTTTGAAAGCGCCCTACCAACTCATGCCGCTTGTGTGATTTCTGGTCCTACTTTCGCAATGGAAATTGCAAAGAAAAAACCCAGCGCCATCGTTGTTGCTTCAAAAGACAGTGAAACGAGAGAGTATTGGGCTGACGCCATTCAAACAAAAACCTTACGCGCTTACACCAGTGAAGACGTTATCGGTGTTGAAGTGGGCGGGTCAGTCAAAAACATTTTGGCTATTGCTGCAGGTGTGGCAAACGGACTTGGGTTTGGTGCCAACACTCAAGCAGCCATTATCACTCGAGGGCTTGCTGAAATGACTAGACTGGGCATGGCACTTGGAGCTGATAAGTCCACTCTTCAAGGTCTCTCAGGAATGGGCGACTTGGTGCTAACTTGCTCCGACGACCTCTCTAGAAATCGTCGTTTTGGTAAGGAGTTAGCTAAAAATATCACGATTGAACAAGCACTCAAGAATGTTGGTGGCACGGTAGAAGGCTACAACACACTACAATTAATTCTCTCAATGGCGAGTGAAAAAGAAATTGAAATGCCAATATGCGAACAAGTTTTTGCCGTAACCAAGGGTGAAAAATCACCAAAAGATGCTGTCACTGAGCTCATGCTAAGAAAGCCTAGCCAAGAATAACCAATATTTGATATGATACCCAACTTATTAAAAAATCCTTTTGCAAGCAAAGTAAAGATTATTTGCCTCTTTGTTGTTGTAGCATCTGCCGCAAGCTCATTCAACACAACAACGCTATTTTCAAGCACTCAACCAATATTCAATCAAGATTTGATTGAAGTTCAAAAAAAGGCTATTAGCAACAAACCAGCCTTTGCATCAATTGAGAGTGTCGCTGTTAGAAAAACTGTCTTTTTTAATTATTTACTGCCAGTTATTGAACAAAAAAATGCTGAGATACTCAAACTCCGAGCTTCTATTAGTAACGATGAATTAAGTGCGAATGTGCTCAAAGAGCTGGCACTTAAATACCGCCTTGACAGTGACGTAACCAAAGAAGAGATGTTAATCGCGATCGATATCTTGCCACCTTCTTTAATTCTTGCTCAAGCGGCCAATGAATCCAATTGGGGAAGATCACGGTTTGCAGCGGACTTTAACAATTATTTTGGACTGTGGTGTTTTTCAAAAGGCTGTGGCACGATACCAAAAAAACGAGATGAGGGTACGACACATGAAGTGGCAATCTTTAGCTCTTTAAAAGACAGTATTGATTATTACGTGCTCAATTTAAATCGCCACCAGGCCTACCACAATCTAAGAGCCATTCGCAAAGAGCAGCGTGACAACGGCAATCTGGTCACCGGACTAGCTTTAGCCAAAGGCCTAACACCGTACGCCCAAACCGGTGATGAATATGTCGCTTCTATCCAATCACTCATTAGTTATAACAAGCTCGAGCAATACGATCTGTAAAAGTTATTTTATTAAACTTCAGGCATTAAAAAACCCGCATGAAGCGGGTTTTTTTTGAATCTCTTGGAAAAGATTAACGTTTTGAGTACTGCTCGCTCTTACGTGCCTTCTTCCTGCCAACTTTCTTACGCTCAACAACACGAGCATCACGAGTCACGAGTCCAGCTTTACGCAAATCAGGGCGCATCTCTTCGTTGTATACCATCAATGCACGGGTAATGCCTAATCTAATTGCGCCCGCTTGACCGGTATCACCACCACCTTTAACAGTGATATTGAAATCAAACTTATCTTTCATCTCAACAACATCGATGGGCTGATTAACAATCATAGATGAAGTTTCTCTTCCGAAATACTCATCCATTGGTTTTTTGTTAACAGTGAAAACACCTTTGCCTTTTGTCATATACACACGAGCAACCGATGTCTTTCTTCTACCCGTTGCGTAATAAACTTCTTTATCTGCCATACTAATGCCTTAAATATCCAATACTTGAGGTTGTTGAGCTGCATGTGTATGCTCAGAACCTGCGAAAATTTTCATTTTTCTTGCCATTTCTCTACCCAATGGGCCTTTTGGCAACATACCTGTCACTGCTTTTTGAATCACTTCTTCAGGTTTTTTCGCCAACAAATCCTTAAAAGCAATGGATTTTAAATTACCGATATAACCAGTATGGTGGTGATACATCTTATCATTGTACTTGTTACCAGTAACGGTAATCTTTGCTGCATTGACGATCACAATATAATCGCCAGTATCAACGTGTGGTGTGTACTCAGCTTTATGCTTACCACGAAGACGTGATGCAACCTCAGTCGCTAAACGTCCTAATGTTTTGCCATCGGCATCAACCAAGAACCAATCTCGTTTAACAGAATCCGCGTTT
>CAWVVS010000058.1:0-6793 GCA_963933655.1 uncultured Candidatus Thioglobus sp.
TAATTCACGCAGGTTTAAATACACAAACCAAAGTAAATATTCATTATTTTGATTCTGAAGAGATCGAGATAAGCGGTAGTGAATGCTTAAGTGAAATGAGTGCAATTCTTGTGCCTGGCGGGTTTGGTCTTCGTGGCATTGAAGGTAAAATTGAAGCAGTACGTTATGCGCGTGAAAACAATGTGCCGTATTTAGGTATTTGCCTAGGTATGCAAGTGGCGGTAATTGAATTTGCACGTCATTTAGCCGGCATGAGTAATGCCAATAGTACTGAATTTGATGTTGAAACGCCTTACCCTGTTATTGGTTTAATTACTGAATGGCAAGATGAAGATGGCAGCATGCAAACGCGTGATGATAAGTCAAATCTTGGGGGAACGATGCGTCTTGGCGGTCAGGAGTGCGCTTTAGTGAAAGGCTCTAAAGCACGAGAAATTTATGGTGAAGATATGATTACGGAACGCCATCGCCATCGTTATGAAGTTAACAATAAATTGATTGGCGTTATTGAAAAAGCAGGGTTGAGTATCTCTGGCAGATCACAAGATGGCTCATTGGTTGAAATGGTTGAAATTGCTGATCACCCTTGGTTTGTGGCTTGTCAATTTCATCCGGAATTCACATCAACACCGAGAGATGGTCATCCATTATTTGAGAGTTTTGTTAATGCCGCAAAAGAGGCGCACAACTTAATTCTAAGTTAAGACCTTTGCATAGTTAAGAATAACATCAAAATACCATCTTCCGCCAACTTAGCTATTTTCTTAAAGACGACCTTAGATTTACTAAAACAGACGCTAAGAAAATAGTTAATTCAGAAAAATCTGTTATTTTTCTAACCGCCCCTAACTGTACAAAAATCTTACTTTCTTTTTTTGGTGAATTTCATCAATCTTCTTCTTTTTTGAACTTGGCGCTCAGTTAGCTTATTCTTTTTATCTTTGAATGGGTTTTCACCGCTTTTGAATTCAAAATTAATCGGCGTGTTCGAAAGACCCAATTCACTTGTAAAGAAGTTTTTTAAATAGCGACCATAAGCATTTGGGATGCTTTGTAGGTGGTTACCATGCACAGTGAAAGTTGGTGGAAAAACACCAGACTGGTGGATATATTTCAGCTTTAAGCGCCTACCCGCCACTGGTGGTGGCTGATGACCCTCGTTGGCTTTTGCTAAAATTTCATTGAGCAATGGAGTTCCAAACTTTGCACCGGCATTTTCATAGGCTTTATTGATAGGTCCAAACAACTTTCCGACACCAGAGCCATGCAATGCCGAGATGTAGTGAACCGAGGCGTAATTAACAAAAGACAACTTGACGTCTTGTTTTCGCTTAACTTCACTTTTCTGATACTCGTCCAGACCATCCCACTTGTTATTGACAATCAATAATGCTCGGCCTTTATCAGCAACCATTCCTAAAAGGGTTGCGTCTTGCTCGGTAACGCCTTCGCTAGCATCCAATATCAGAATGACCACATGGCAATTTTCAATTGCTTCAATCGCTTTTAAAATACTAAATTTTTCAATTTTATGATCAACACTGCGCTTGCGTCGAATACCTGCCGTATCGATTAAAGTGTAGAGTTGCTCGTTGCGCTCAAAAGGTATAAAAATCGTATCACGTGTTGTACCTGGTAAGTCAACGGCTAAGACACGTTCTTCGCCTAAAATACGGTTAATTAATGTGGATTTTCCGACATTTGGCCGCCCAAGAACAGCAACTGCAATTCCTTCAATTTCATGCTCAACATCATCGGTTGGTTCGGGCAAAAGTGGTAATGTTAAGTCAATTAACTCCTCAATACCCTGGCCATGCTCAGCGGCAATAGGGATGGGCTCACCAAGTCCGAGTTCATAAAATTCTGCTAATGAAGCTTGACTTGATCCTTCGGCTTTATTACAAACCAAGATTAAGTTGAGTTTTAGTCTTCTGAGCTGTTTTGCAATTTCATGATCAAGTGCAGTGACGCCATCTTTAGCACTAACAATAAAGTACACAACATCGGATTCATCCAATGCATTTAAAACTTGACCATGTATACCTGTGTCAATAACATTGTCTTCGTGGGTCAGTCCGCCAGTGTCGATAATCGAGCACTGAACATTGTCGTCTAAATTGATAGTTGCGTATTGCCTGTCTCGAGTTAAACCTTCAAAGTCAGAGACAAGTGCTTGACGAGATTTACTCAGGCGATTGAATAGGGTGGATTTTCCAACATTGGGGCGTCCAACGAGTGAAATTACGGGTAGGCTCACGATAAATTACCAGTTTAATTGGAAATTACGACAATAAATTTATATTAGTTAAGATCGTCTAATTTGATCTGAATTAACCGCGTTAGCGTTGAATTATCAGTGATATTATCAATCGCTAGTCGGTAATTCTTTTGTGCCTCTGGAATATTGGCAAGGTCTAGGTAAATATCGCCCTTCATACTATGAACAAGGCCTAAAAAATTAGGGTTTGAGAGTAAATCAAGCACAATAAGTGCACTCTCATGTTGACCCATCTGCAAGTAAACAGTTGATGTTCGTAGTATTGCTGTTGAGCTGATTGCCCCATTATCACTCAATGTTAATGGTTCGATGATGCTAAGAGTTGACTCGTAATTACCAGCGTCAAATAGTTTTTTAGCCATCAGAAGTGAAGCTTGGTCAGCGTACGTGTTTGAGCCATAGTCGGTCAGCAACTGATCATAAGTTTCAACATTGTTTGAATCTGACACATAGGTCAAATAAAGAGCTCTTGCATTTTGCGATTGTTGATCTTGGTAGTCACCATAAAAACCCCAGCCCCAAACAGCACTCAGGCCAATAACCACACCAATAACAATTTGTGAACCGTTGGTTTTTAGCCATTTTTTAACTTGATCGACTTGCTCCTCTTCGGTGCCGCCGACATTGATAAAGTTTTTCATAAGATCTCCTGAAGATGGGCAATGATACCCTCTAACGTGATTAATTGTTGTTCGCCTTGAGCCTTCAATGGCTTAATGCTAATTTGATTATTTTTGATTTCTTCTTCGCCCAAAATTAAGGCAAAGTCTGAATTTGATTTATCTGCTTTTTTCATTTGTGATTTGAGACTGCCCATGCTGATGTCGTTAATCACAATCACCTCAGGAAGCTCTTGGTGAATGTCATTGCAAATTTTCATTGAGGCTTGTTGTGCCTGCTCGCCTAATGCGACGAAGTATAAACTTGGTGCTTTCTTTGTCAGTGATTCAGATTGCTCACTGATGAGCAGCATTAAGCGCTCTAGACCCATAGCAAAGCCAACTCCCGGTGTGGGCTTGCCACCCATTTGCTCAACCAAGCCATCATAGCGGCCACCAGCACAAATCGTTCCTTGCGCGCCAAGGTCATTGGAGATCCACTCAAAAACAGTTCGGTTGTAATAGTCTAAGCCTCTAACCAGCCTTGGGTTAACGGTGTAATCAATGTTTAAGCAGTCTAGAAAACCAGTAAACTCCTCAAAGTGTTTTGCGGATTCTTTATCCAAATAATCAATCATTTTTGGCGCGTTTGCAACCAATGTGGACATATCGGTGTTTTTAGAATCCAAAATACGCAATGGATTAGCCTCCAGACGGCGCAAGCTGTCTTCATCAAGTTCGCTTTTGTGTTCAGAAAAGTAGTTATAAAGCAGCGCTCTATATTCCGTTCTGGTGTCATTTGAACCCAGCGAATTGACTTCTAAAGTAACGTTTTTAAGACCAAGTCTTTGCCAAAGTTGCGCTGTCATAGCAATCAACTCGGCATCAATTTTTGCCTCTACTGCGCCAAATATTTCTACACCGACTTGGTGAAACTGGCGATAGCGACCTTTTTGTGGGCGCTCATGCCTAAACATTGGCCCTTGATAAAATACTTTTTGAATGCCTTCTCTTGGGAGATTGTGCTCAATCATCATGCGCACACAGCCAGCAGTGCCTTCAGGACGTAGTGTTAGTGAGTCGCCACCAAGATCTTGCCAAGTGTACATTTCTTTTTCGACAATGTCTGTAACTGAGCCAATTGCCCGAGTGAACGTTTCGGTTTTTTCAACAACGGGTGTACGGATATTTTTATAGCCATAAGAAATTAACAACTTGTTAATAACATCTTCCATGGCCAGCCAGAGATTGGAGTCTTTGGGCAGAAGGTCATTCATTCCTCTAATCGCTTGTACTTTCTTGTTCATGTTGCTGTTTGTTTTTATATGGAGTGTATTTTACCTATGAAACACTTCTCCCTGTAAGACCAATAAACGGCAGAAATGTCAGGATTTTCTATATCGAAAAACGCTCTTTACCTTGGTCATAAAACAACGGGATAAGGCTGATAATAATTATATCGAGAACAAGTCTAAAATTGATTAACACGGCAATTGTCAATGCAGATCTGAGGGCGGGTCTAATATTTGACAAATGGGCTCAACAATAAATTCAAAGTACTTAATACGGTCAAAATAGAGCAACGTTTTGCCAACATATAGCAAGCAAGATAGTTTTTATAGTGAGTATTGAAGTGGCGACTCATGCCTTAACATAGGTCTTAGAATCAAAAAGTAAACGTAGAGTTATTTGTTTTTTAAACCACTGGGCACATGACCAGTGGATACGTATTGTGATGCCGAATGACAATGTTGGTGCTGATCGTCGAAAAATATATCTGCCGCAAACTCTCTTAAGAAAACACCCTTATCTAAGCCACCCAGAAAAAATGCCTCATCAATACGAATACCCCATTGCCTCATGGTGTGAATCACTCGTTTATGGGATGGGGCTGAGCGTGCGGTAACCAGAGCTGTACGAATGGGGTTGTTTTCCTCAGGAAACGTGGACTGAATTTTTTGTAATGACGCCAAAAATGACTTGAATGGACCCGCCTTTAACTCGATATTGGCGGATTGTTTTTCATTCTTCTCAAAAGCCTCAAGACCTTGCTCTTGAAATATTCTCTCGGACTCATCTGAGAAAATAACAGCGTCACCATCAAAGGCAATTCTGAGCTGGGAAGGGTGAACATTATCCGATTTTGAATCGACAATAGAGGCTGCAGCATAGCCGGATTCGAGCGCTTTTTGTACGTCGTGATAGTTGCTTGAAAGAAATAAATCAGCCTCAAAAGCACCGACAAAAGGATGTGTGCTTTCACCTCTAGTAAAAGCTGCTCTTGATATGTTTAAGCCGTAATGTTCGATTGAATTAAAAATCCTCAGACCAGTATCGGCGCTGTTACGAGATAATAGAATAACGTCAATCGGTGTTTTTTCACTATTAAGTGCAAGGAGTTTTTTTACCAAAGTAAACCCTACACCGGGCTCTAAGACAACTTCTTCGTTTTCCTGTTGGTGTTTTGCATAGGCTTTAACACCTTTGTTCTTGTAAATTTGATGAGATTCGTCAAGGTTGAATAGTGCTCTTGAGGAAATAGCAATAACCAATTTGTTTTCGTCTGTTATTTGCTTTTCTGCCATGTTGCGCCATTGTACCTATCAATACAGAAGTCAAGCCACCTTAACATAAAGTGATTTAACTCCCACTGCAGGGCCAAATCAGAGCAATTGCTTTTATTGGGATGATCGCTGTTTATTTTGGTTTCTTTACAAATAGAAATGACCTCCAATAGCTTTGCATCGAAATAAAGTTTAAAGCGAATATCAGGCCTATTAATATCTTCGCCATCCATCTCGTGTTTGTGAGTTAGGGTGTAAGTGCCGGTATAAGGGGATTTTTCGTGGCAAATCAAGTGCAGTTTGTTGAGTTCGCCTTTAAGGGCCACACAGTCATCTTTGATTCCGGGTAACAGCGGAATCAAGCGGCAAATTTTTTGAAAGTTATTTTCAAATAACTCGCAAATATTCGAATAATTAACCGTTCTTTCGGCGTCGTAAATGGCTTTAGTAAAGTCTTCGTCGCGCATTATAGCCAATGAGTTTCACATTCAATTTTGCCATCTGAATGCAGTGTGTAATGATTGTAGCCAATATTGTCCGGGCCGTTGAATTGGAGTGCAGTTGAAGGGCATGAAAAAAGTGAAACACCCTTATGTTCAAAGGTCTCGCTTTGATGGGCGTGCCCCCACAATATCGCCTTAACCTTTGAGTATCGTTCAATTATTTCAAACAAATCCTCTGAATTTTCAAGTGATAATTCATCATCCCAATCACTGCCCATGGAAACAATAGGGTGGTGCAGGGCTACGATAATGTATTTTGCCTTTGAGCTATTAATGGTGATTTCCAGAAAGTGCAATTGATCTTCGCTTAGAAAGCCACTGACTTTGTTAATTTGCACCGAATCCAGTGTAATAATTTGCCAATCATCTAATTGAAAAGTGTTTTGCAGTTCGGTGTTAAAGATGGTTGATAAATTATCTTTATTGTCGTGGTTACCTGGCATAACATGAATATCGGATTTAATATTCGCAAGACTTTTTTGCAATTTTTTGTATGAGTTTGGCGTACCGTTGTGCGTTAAATCTCCGCTAATCAGTAATGCATTAAATGACTTCTCTTTAATGTGCGTCAATACTTGTTGAAGGTTTGATTGTGAGTCGACACCCATGACCAGTATTTCGTCATCAATATGACAATCACTGATTTGAATAAAAGAAATACTCATAAAGGGGGTAATGCGTGTGGTGTGACAATAAAGCTTAGAAAGGCTCTTGGTCGAAGTGTGTCATATTGTTGAGATAAGCTGCATCCATCTGATCATCGGTGACATTTTGGAATTGATCTTCAAAAGCCAAATCCTCAAACCTAGCGTATTGCCCAATAAATGATAATTTAATATTGCCAGTTGC
>CAWVVS010000059.1:0-6780 GCA_963933655.1 uncultured Candidatus Thioglobus sp.
GCCGGTAATCATCTCGGTGACTGGGTGCTCAACCTGAATACGCGTATTCATTTCAATAAAATAAAATTCGTCGTTTTCAAATAAAAACTCGAAAGTGCCAGCGCCGCGATAATTAATTACTTTGCAAGCATCGGCGCAAACACTGCCAATTTTATTTCTCAATTTTTCGGAGATGCCTGTTGCGGGCGCCTCTTCAACAACTTTTTGATGGCGACGCTGCATTGAGCAATCTCTCTCGCCCAAATGAACGGCGTTGCCGTACTGGTCTGCAAGAACCTGTATTTCAATGTGTCTTGGCGTGGTTAGGAATTTTTCCATATACACTTCGCCGTTGCCAAAGAAATTTAAAGCTTCTGTTTTAGTGAGCTCAATTGAGCCAACCAAATCTTCCTCTCGTTCAACAACACGCATACCACGACCGCCGCCGCCGCCCGAGGCTTTAATGATAATTGGAAAGCCAATTTTATGAGCCAGACGGATGTTTTCGGTGCTGTCTTTACCTAGAGCTCCATCAGAGCCAGGCACGCAAGGAACGCCGGACTTTTGCATTGCCTCAATGGCAGCAACCTTGTCGCCCATTACGCGAATATTGTCAGGTCTTGGACCGATATATATAAAGCCAGTTTCTTCAACTTGTTCAGCAAAGCCCGCACTTTCAGAAAGAAAGCCATAGCCAGGATGAATGGCATCTGCGTGGGTTACTTCGGCGGCGCTGATAATAGCCGGAATATTCAAATAACTTTGAGCCGAAGGGTGTGGGCCTATACATACAGCTTCGTCAGCGAGACGAACGTGCTTTAAATCCTTGTCTGCAGTAGAATAAACCGCAACTGTTTGAATGCCCAGCTCTTTACAGGCACGTAAAATCCTCAGCGCAATTTCGCCGCGATTGGCAATCAGTACTTTCTTTATCGAGCTCATTTGATTATGATAAGTGTTTGACCAAATTCGACGGCATCGCCGTCACTAATTAAAACTTCAGTCACGGTGCCTGATTGGTCGGCCTCAATTTGATTCATAATTTTCATCGCCTCAATGATGCAAACGGTGTCACCTTGGTTAACGTGTTGACCCACGCTGACAAACGCTTTTGCACTTGGCGACGGTGAAGAATAGAACGTGCCTACCATTGGCGAGGAAATGGGGTGACCATCAATGATTGGCTCCGATGTTTCGGCGGCAGTGCTTGGTGTCGCAGCTGACGCAGTTAAAGGCGCCGCCATCATTTGTGTTGGTGGCATCATTGCTGGTGCGTTGCCATAACGAGAAATTCGAACCGACTCTTTACCTTCTTGTATTTCGATTTCTGCCATGCCAGACTGCTCTAGCAATTCCATTAGTTTTTTTACTTTTCTTATATCCATTAGTGTATTTCTCCTTATTTTTTAACGTTCAATATTTAGTTTGAATTTATGTGTTTAATTGCAGCACTTAACGCAAATTCGTAACCTTGTGCACCCAAACCCGAAATGACGCCAACAGCAATATCTGAAAAATAGGATTTTTTGCGGAAATCCTCTCTCTTATAAACGTTAGAAAGATGGACTTCGCAAAAAGGTATATCAACTGCCAATAGCGCATCTCTCAAAGCAACCGAGGTGTGCGTGAAAGCTGCAGGATTAATAATAATATAGCGCGTTTGATCCTTGTGTGCTTGATGAATTTTTTCAATGAGACCGGCTTCGGCGTTGTCCTGATGGTGATCAAAGCTCAAACCGGTATCGGCGCATTGCTTTGCAAGTCTTCCAACGATATCGTCTAACGTATCAGCGCCGTAATGATCAGGCTCTCTTACACCTAATAAATTTAGGTTTGGACCGTTAAGCAAGAGGACGTCAGACATGAAATTATCCTTCATTCAAAAAAATGAATTTTAACATCTATTTAGCTTAAGTTAGCGTGCATTTCAAGAACTTTAAAGCAAATAGCCTCTAAATTTATATACTGTGAAGGCGTTTTAGGAAGTCTTTTGCGCTGATTTCACCAATGATTCTTTGTGATCTGACCTCTTTCCCATTTTTAAAAAAGAGGATGGCTGGCGGGCCGGTAATATCAAACCTTGCAAGCAAGGTTTGATTGGACTCGGTATTATCCGTGACGTCTGCCGTTAAGGCAAGAGTGTTGCCTAAGTTTTTAATGACTTCACGATTAGAGAAAACGTTTCTTTCTAATGTTTTGCATGAAACACACCAGTCTGCATAAAACTTAAGCATAATGAGATTGTTGCTATCTTGGGTGTTTGCAATAAGGCGATCCAATTGCTCCTCGGATTGTAACAACTCAAACTCAACGCTTTGTACGGTTTGGTTGTTGGCGTTATAGTGCCAGTCTGCAAGAGGTTGGTACATATCTCCGCCTCCTCGGGCGACAAGCAACCACAGCAGAATGCCGTAACCCAAAATAATTAGGTTTAGCGCTTTGAAGATACGCCGCCATGAACTGCTTTGCTTATCTAGCGGGGTGATCGCACCTAGTGCGATGGGCGCAATTGTTAGCAAGCCAGCCCAAAGCACTAGTGAGGCAAGAGACGGAATGATGCGGTCAAGAAGGTAAAGCGCAACGGCCAGCATTAGCACACCAAAAACATGCTTGACTGTTTCCATCCAGACGCCGGACTTAGGTAGAGAATTAATACCCCAGCCGCAAATAATAATCAGAGGTACGCCCATTCCCAGTCCCATGGCAAATAAGGCAATTGCGCCTTTCATGGGACTGCCATCAGCAATGACATAGCTTAATGCTGTTGCAAGGAACGGCGTCACACAAGGTCCGATGATGAGAGCGGATAGAAAGCCCATAATAGCAACACCAATAAAGCTACCACCATTTTGTTTGTTGCTGATTTGGGTAATTTTGCTTTGCAGTGTTTTAGGCAATTGAATGTCGTAATAGCCGAACATTGAAAAGGCCAAAAAGATAAAGATAAGGCTAAAGAGCACCAGAACCCACGGCGTTTGTAATATTGCCTGAATGTTAACGCCAGCGCCAAAATAACCTGCTGTGGCGCCAATTAGCGCGTAAGCGAGAGACATCGATAGTACGAAAACCAAAGACATAAAGACGGCTTTAAGTGTGCTTGGGGATTTTCTTTGACCGATGATGATGCCCGAAAGGATGGGGACCATTGGATAAACACACGGCGTATAAGAGAGGGCTAGACCGGCAAGAAAAGCACCAATGAATAACGCTAGACCACCTTTTTTGAACAACTCTTTAGCCGATAACTCTTCACTATTCATTAACTCAAAGGCTACAGGCTGAGATTCAGTTAGCAAGTTTTGTGTTACTCGATTTTGTTGTTGGTCGGTATTGACGTTTGGCAGACTAATGTCGTAATGGATTTGTTGTGGAGGGTAGCAAACCCCGCCTTTCCAACAACCTTGATATTCAACGCCCAGCCTTATTTTGTTACCAGTAATATCCGCAAGCGAAACCAAAATTTCGATTGGCCGATCATAAACACTAACCCGACCAAAAAACTCATCATTCTTGAGTGTTGCAACTGGGTAGAGAGTGTTTGCAATACGAGCGCCTTCAGCGCTTATCGCTATTTTATCTTTGTATAAGTAGTAATCCTCATGAACCAACCATCTAACGTTAATTGTTTTGGCATCAACTGCTACAACATCTAGGTTGAAGGCTTTGGCGACTGGCAGGGGTCCGTCTGCCTGTAGCAACGCCGCATTGGTATGCAACGCGGCGTTGGTATGCGAAAAATACCCTAAAAACAGCAGCAGAAGAAACGGCAGAAAGCGCTTCATGTAAGTTCCTTAATTATGATTCTGATAATTATATCAACAGGTCCAAGTTGTTTCACAAAATTTTACGAAGTTTTATTGCTGGTCGTACTTCGGGATCGACAATATTATTGAACTCCGCAGTGCGTATTTTGTTATATATAATTCGCCCCATGGTCCAAAACTATCTTTATTATTTCTGTGTAAGATTGAGTTGAATTATGATATCTTCAACCTTTAGTTCGCGCCTTGTCCCTCTGTTGTTTGTTTGGATTTGGAGCACCGGATTTTTGGCTGCAAAGTTTGGCCTGCCTTACGCTGAACCTTTTACTCTATTGGCTTACCGCTTTGCATTAACACTAATATTATTAGCGCCTATTATTTTTGTCCTGAGGCGGTCATGGCCGAAATCGTGGGGAGAAGTCCTGCATCTAATGGTGGTGGGTATGTTGATTCACGGAGTTTATTTAGGCGGAGTTTTCCAAGCAATAAAGTGGGGAATGCCGGCGGGTTTAAGCGCGATGATCATTGGCTTGCAGCCTTTGGTTATGGCAATGATTGCAAGCTTTATGCTTAAAGAGGCGATAGGGCAAAGGCAGTGGGCTGGCCTTGTTCTTGGTTTTATTGGTCTATACTTTGTGTTGTTTGAGCGTTTTAATTATAGTGATACAACGGTTTTAGTAGGTTTTCCGATTTGGGCTTTCGTGATAATGTTTGTGTCGCTTTTGAGTATCTCCTTGGGTGTGATTTATCAAAAACGCTATTGTAGCGACATGGATATTGTAAGCGGCACCTGGATACAATACGCCAGTGCCTTTTTGTTTACTTTGATCGTTGTTGGTATGTTTGAGGCGGGCGAAGTTGAATGGTCATTGCCTTTTGTGGCAACACTGGCTTGGCAGGTGCTGGGTTTGTCGATCGGAGCTATTTTATTATTGATGGCAATGATTCGTAAAGATGCCTCGGTGCGAGTGGGTAGTTATTTTTACTTAGTTGCTCCACTGGTTGCGTTGCAAGCTTGGTATTTGTTTGATGAAAAATTAGGCTTTACAACGGCTGTCGGCGTTGTACTAATTGCCCTTGGCGTTAACCTTGCGAGACCTTCAAAAGGCTAACAGACAGAAAATTCAAACTGCAAATCAAGCTTATATTTAGAGCTCTCCAGCCTCTTCAAGAACTTTTCGGGCAATTCTAAAACACTCGACACCCTGTGGCACACCGCAATAAATAGCAATCGTGTGAATAATGGCACGCAACTCTTCTTTGCTGACGCCATTTGTTAAGGCGCCCTTGCAATGAAGTTCCCACTCGTGCATTTTGCCTAGGGCTGCAATCATCGTGAGGTTCATCATTGATCTGGTTTTCTCATCAATGGTGTCATCGCCCCAGCCAAAACCCCAGCACCACTCAGTCATTTGCTCTTGAAAAGAGCGGTTGAATTCATCTGCAGCTGCTAAGTTTTTATTGACATAATCTTCGCCCAATGTCGCCCTTCGTTTTTCAAGCCCTAATTCAAATAGTTCTTTGTCCATCTTCTCTCCTCAATAGTTTTGTATTCATTATCGCACAATAAAAGGGTTTGCCATTGGTTCAGTAGAGGTGTTTATCCACGTTGTTTTGGTGCGCGTGTATTCGTGTATTGCATCAATGCCAGCTTCACGGCTTCCGCCACTATTTTTAAAACCACCAAAGGGGGCAATGGGTGAAATGACTCGATAGGTGTTCACCCAGACAATTCCAGATCGAATTTTTTGTGATACGCGGTGCCCTCGTGCCAAGTTTTGTGTGAAGATGCCAGCACCCAGTCCGAATTCTGAGTCGTTTGCCATGATAATGGCTTCTTCTTCCGTTTCAAACGGAATAACGCTGATCACCGGTGCGAAAAACTCGGTGCGCGTACACTCAATGGACTGATCTGGGCAGGCGAGCAATGTGGGCTCGAAATAGTTGCCATGCTGCATATGTTCGGGTTTTTTCCCACCGAAAACCAACTTGGCACCTTGCTTAATGGATTCAGTAATTACATTGTATGCACGATCAACTTGATGTGCAGTGGCCAAAGGCCCAACCTGTGTTTTGCTATCCAGAGGGTCGCCAATCACTATCGTTTTTGTGCGCTCAGTAATCCGAGCAATCACTTCGTCGTGAATGGATTTTTGTATAAACACGCGAGAACCCGCTACGCAACTCTGACCAGAGGCACCGAAGTTGCCAGCAATAATACCGTTCACTGCGCTTTCAATATCACAGTCATCAAATATCAACATAGGCGACTTGCCGCCAAGTTCAAGGCTGACATGGGCAAAATTTTCAGCAGAGTTATGGACAATGTGTTTAGCCACCTCACAACCACCAGTGAAGGCAACCTTGGATACCATTGGGTGCGAGGTAATCACCCGCCCACAAGGCTCACCAAAGCCAGTGATGATATTAACAACGCCAGGAGGAAAGCCAGCTTTGTCAACAAGTTCAGCAAACTTAAACAATGCGGCAGGCGCTTGTTCAGATGCTTTAATAACGACCGTATTACCAGCGGCGAGCGCAGGTGCAATCTTCGTTGCCGACAAAAACAATTGCGCATTCCATGGCACAATGGCAACAACCACCCCAATAGGCTCTCTTGTTGTGAAAACACACATGTCAGGCTTATCTATCGGCAGTACCTCGCCTTGAATCTTGTCTGCAAGACCCGCGTAATAGTAATAATAATCAGCAACATAGCTTGATTGGGTTTTGGTCTCAATCGCCAATTTGCCAGAATCTTTAGTTTCCAGTTCGCCCAATGCGGGCGCATTTTGGGCGATTAAATCACCCAGCTTTTGCAGTAACTTGCCACGCTCGGTAGCGCTATAACTCGCCCAAGGACCGCTAAAGAGAGCTTCATGGGCAGATTCGATAGCATCGTTTGACTCCAGTTCAGTCGCCGCAGGAAATATTGCCCAGGGCTTGCCATCTGCCGGGTTTATGCTTTCAAAATGATCCGATCCAACTAAAAATTCACCGTTGATATAATGTTTAAAGTGTTGCATGTTTTCCCTCAATA
>CAWVVS010000060.1:0-6763 GCA_963933655.1 uncultured Candidatus Thioglobus sp.
ATCTAAAGGTAAAGGTTTTCAGGGCGGTGTAAAACGACACAACTTTAGTATGCAAGATGCTACACACGGTAACTCAATTTCTCACCGTGCGATTGGTTCAACTGGCCAGTGTCAAGATCCAGGTCGTGTATTTAAAGGCAAGAAAATGGCGGGTCAAATGGGTAATGCTCAAGTGACTGAAGAATGCCTAGAAGTGATAAAAGTTGACTTTGATCGTAACGTATTACTCGTTAAGGGTGCTATTCCAGGCTCTAACAATGGTTTTGTTAAAGTACGTTTATCATGCAAGAAGAATAGCGTAAACGCAGAAATTTCTAAGCAACTGTCTGAAGCAAAAGCTGCTGCAGAAGTTCCAAGTGAAGAAGCAGAAGCTTAAATAAAAAATCAAACAAAGGTTTTGAGATGAAAGTAAAAGTATTAAACTTAAAAACAAATAAGTCAACTTCTAGCGAAGTGTCTGATGCTGTTTTTTGCCGTGACTACAATGAGTCATTGGTGCATCAAATTACAACGGCTTATATGTCGGGTGGCCGTCAAGGCTCTAAAGCACAAAAGAATCGTAGTGCAGTTAGTGGTGGCGGTAAAAAACCATGGAAACAAAAAGGTACTGGCCGAGCTCGTGCAGGTACATCTCGTGGTCCTATCTGGACTGGCGGTGGTGTAACATTTGCAGCCCAGCCACGTGACTTCTCGAAGAAAGTTAACAAGAAAATGTACAAAGGCGCAATTAGCTGTATCTTTTCTGAACTTTTACGAACTGAGCGTTTGAAGGTGGTTTCCGAGTTTGATATTACTGAAGCCAAAACGAAAAACATCACAGCTTTGATGACATCTCTTGGTGTTAAAGATGCATTGTTGATGACAGACGAGTTAGACGAGAATTTATATTTATCTTCACGCAACCTATATCACGTTGGTGTTTGCGATACTCAAAGTATCGATCCAATCAGTTTAATTGGTTATGAGAATGTTGTTATTACAGAAACAGCGTTGAAGAAAGTTGAGGCAATGCTATGAATCAAGAAAAAGTATTAAAAGTATTACTAGGGCCAGTTGTTTCTGAAAAAACAACAATGGGCTCTATCAATAACCAATACGTATTCAGAGTAACACCTGATAGTAATAAAAGAGAAATTCGTACAGCAGTTGAAACACTGTTTGGCGTAAAGGTTGAAGCGATTACAACTTTGAATGTTAAAGGCAAGAAAAAAATGTTCAAAGGTAAGTCTGGTCGTCGCGTTAATTGGAAAAAAGCAGTAGTCAAAGTGTCTGAAGGTCAGATGATTGACGTAAGCGCTACATAGAGAATTATTATGGCAGTAGTTATTAAAAGAAAACCAACTTCACCCGGCAGACGATTTGTCGTCAGTGTTGTTGATAAGGATTTGCACAAAGGCAAGCCCTTCGAAGCTTTAACAGAAAGCAAAAACAGAATTAATGGCCGTAATAACCGCGGCAAGATTACCGTTAGACATAGAGGTGGTGGTCATAAACAAAGATATCGTATCATCGACTTTAAACGTAATAAAGATGATATTACGGCAAAAGTTGAGCGTTTAGAATACGATCCAAACCGTAGTGCAAACATCGCATTGGTGCTTTACGCTGATGGCGAAAGACGTTATATTATTGCGCCAAAAGGTCTTAATGCAGGTGATGAAGTTATTTCTGGCAACTCAGTGGCTATTCAAAAAGGCAATACATTGCCATTGAAAAACATTCCCTTAGGTAGTGTTATTCACTGTGTTGAATTAAAGCCAATGAAAGGCGCACAGATTGCTAGAAGTGCTGGTACATCAGTGCAACTAGTTGCTAAAGAAGGAACCTACGTTACATTAAGGCTGCGTTCTGGTGAAGTTCGTAAAGTATTGGCTGATTGCCGTGCAACGATGGGCGAGGTTTCAAAATCTGAGCACAGCTTAAGAAAATTAGGTAAAGCAGGCGCTACACGTTGGAGAGGTGTTAGACCAACGGTTCGTGGTGTTGTGATGAACCCTGTTGATCACCCACATGGTGGTGGTGAAGGTAAGACTAGTGGTGGTAGACATCCAGTTTCACCATGGGGTACGCCAACTAAAGGTTACAAAACTCGTAGTAATAAGCGTACTGATAAGTTAATCGTACGTCGTAGAAAATAAAGGTAAATTATGGCTAGATCACTAAGAAAAGGACCATTTGTAGACGAGCATTTAATCCAAAAGGTATTAAAGGCTCAAGAAGCTAATGATAGAAAACCAATTAAAACTTGGTCGCGTCGCTCAGTCATCGTTCCAGAGATGATTGGCTTGACGATTGCCATTCACAATGGCCGCGCTCACGTTCCAGTTTCAATTAATGAGAACATGATTGGTCACAAGTTAGGCGAATTTGCCGTAACACGTACATTTAAAGGTCACTCTGGTGATCGTAAATCGTAATTAGGTTTGGATGATGAAAGAAGTTAAAGCAATTCATAAGTACGCAAAAATCTCTCCTTTTAAGGCAAGATTGATTGCAGACCAGATTCGTAATAAGCCTGTTGAAGAGGCTTTGAATATCTTGTCATTTAGTAACAAGAAAGCATCGGTTTTGGTGAAAAAAATCCTAAGCTCTGCTATTTCTAATGCTGAACACAATGACGGTTTAGATATTGATGAATTAAAAGTAAGTAGCGTTTTTGTAAACGAAGGCTCTACGATGAAGAGAATTCGCCCTAGAGCTAAAGGTAGAGCGAATCGAATTTTAAAAAGAACTAGCCACATTACAGTTGGCGTAAGCGAGTAATCAGTATGGGTCAAAAAGTAAATCCAAAAGGTATAAGACTAGGCATCGTTAAAGATTGGGATTCTAAGTGGTATGCAAATAGCACCGATTATCCTAAATTCTTATTGTCTGACATTGACGTAAGAGACTTCCTGTTTAAGGAATTAGCCTCAGCATCTGTTAGTCGTATTGCTATCGAGCGTTTATCAAATAGTGCTAAAGTGATTATTCACACAGCACGCCCAGGTATCGTCATCGGTAAAAAAGGCGCGGACATCGAGCGTTTGAAAGGGTTAGTCTCCGCCAAAATGGGCATCCCAGTTCATATTAGTATTGAAGAAGTTAAGAAGCCCGAGCTTGATGCACGTCTTGTGGCAGAAAACATTGCACAACAGCTTGAAAAGCGTGTGATGTACCGTCGCGCAGTTAAGCGTGTTTTGGGTAATGCAACTCGTTTGGGTGCGCTAGGTATTAAGGTTATGGTTAGTGGTCGTTTGAATGGTGCTGAAATTGCTCGCTCTGAATGGTACCGTGAAGGCCGTGTGCCATTGCATACTTTCCGTGCTGACGTTGATTACTCATCATATCGCGCTAATACACAATATGGTGTTATCGGTATTAAAGTATGGATTTTCAAAGGTGAAATTCTTGACCACAGAAAAGGCACTATTGAAGAAGTTGCTAAGCGTGGTGCAAGCAAACAATTAGGCAAGAAGTAAAGGAATTTAGAGATGTTACAACCTAAACGTACAAAATATAGAAAGGTCATGAAAGGTCGCAACCGCGGCTTGGCAACTGGCTGCAACGTAAGCTTTGGTGAGATCGGTTTACAAGCAACAGGTAGATGTCGTATGACTGCTAGACAAATTGAAGCGGCACGTCGTGCAATGACACGTCATGTTAAGCGTCAAGGAAAAATTTGGATTCGTGTGTTCCCTGATAAACCAATTACTAAAAAGCCATTAGAAGTCAGAATGGGTAAAGGTAAAGGTTCTGTTGAATATTGGATTGCACAAATCAAGCCTGGTCAAATGTTATTTGAAATGCAGGGTGTTGACGAAAACGTTGCACGAGAGGCTTTTGCGCTTGCTGCAGCAAAGCTTCCTGTCACTACAACAATCATTAAACGGACGGTAATGTAATGGATGTTAAAGAATTAAGAGAGCTGGATGTAGTTCAGTTAAATGAGTCGTTGATGACATTATTAAAAGAACATTTTGAGTTGCGCATGCAACATCGTTCTCAGCAGTTGACCGATGTAACAAAGCTTGGAAAAACTAAAAGATCCATTGCACAAATTAAAACAATTATTAACGAGAAGCAATCATGAGTGAGTCGAATTCTGTAGAAAGAGTATTAACCGGCACCGTTGTAAGCAACAGCCGTGATAAGACAATTGCTGTCTTGGTGGAGCGTAAAGTACGCCACCCAATTTATAAAAAGTACATCAAACGCAGTACCAAAGTACATGCTCATGATGAGAACAATGAGTGCGGTTTAGGTGATGTTGTGCGTGTTGCTGAGTCAAAGCCGTTTTCAAAGACTAAAAACTGGGCTTTATTAGAAGTTGTTGAAAAATCAGTGAATATTGATTAATTAATCGAATTGTAGAGAGAAGAAAATGATTCAAATGCAAACAAGAGTTCATATTGCAGATAACAGCGGTGGTGTTAAGGCAATGTGTATCAAAGTTTTAGGTGGCTCTAAGCGCCGCTATGCCAATATTGGTGACGTTATCAAGGTGAGCATAAAAGAAGCATCGCCACGTGGTAAAGTTAAGAAAGGTGATGTTTACGACGCAGTTGTTGTTCGTACGGCACATGGAGTTCGTCGTCCAGACGGCTCTAAGATTCGTTTTGATAACAACGCGATTGTTTTGCTTAATACAAAACTTGAGCCAATCGGTACTCGTATCTTTGGCCCTGTTACACGTGAGTTAAGAGGCGCGCAGTTTATGAAAATTGTTTCACTTGCTCCCGAGGTTTTGTAATGAACAAGATTAAACAAAATGATGAAGTGATTGTTATTGCTGGTAAGGACAAAGGTTCTATCGGTACAGTAACTAAGATATTAGATTCTAAAGTAATTGTTGAAGGCCTTAATCTGGCTAAGAAACATGTTCGGCCTAACCCGCAAGCGGGTGTTCAAGGTGGCATCGAATCAAAAGAAATGCCTTTAAGTATTTCTAATGTAGCAATCTACAATTCAGAAACGCAAAAAGCGGATCGCGTTGGTGTTAGAACCAATGCAGATGGCGTTAAAGAAAGATTTTTCAAGTCAAGCGGCGAAGTGCTAGCTTAACACATTAAAAGATAGGTGAGAAGTGTCTAGATTACAAGAACAATACAAAAGCGAGATTTTACCAAAACTTCAGGCCGACCTAGGTATGTCAAATCCTATGTCAGTTCCTAAGATTGAAAAAGTTACCATTAATATGGGTTTAGGCTCAGCATTAGGTGACAAGAAAATCCTAGAAAGCGCCCTAGAAGAATTAGGTTTAATCTCTTCACAAAAGCCAATGACTTGCTTGGCACGTAAATCAGTTGCAAGTTTCAAATTAAGAGATGGTAATGCAATTGGTTGTAAAGTAACTTTGCGTAGAGAGAGAATGTATGAATTCCTTGATCGTTTAGTAAATATTGCTATCCCGCGTATCAGAGACTTCCGGGGCTTAAACCCTAAGTCTTTCGATGGTCGAGGTAACTATAACATGGGACTTACCGAGCAAATTGTATTCCCAGAAATTGATTTCGAAAAAGTAACAAGAGTGCGTGGTATGGATATTGCAATCACTACTTCTGCACAAAGTGATGATGATGCTAAGAAACTATTAGCGATGTTTAATTTCCCATTCAAGGATAAAGGATAACACGATGGCTAAAAAGTCTATGATACATAGAGACGTTAAGCGCACAAAATTGGTTGAAAAATACCAAGAAAAGCGCACTGCGTTAAAGAAAATTATTAAGAGTATTCACTCTTCTGATGAAGAGCGTTTCCAGGCGGTGATTAAATTACAAACACTGCCAAGAGATTCTTCTCCATCGCGTCAGCGTAGTCGCTGTGGATTGTCTGGTCGACCGCACGGTTTCTACCGTAAATTTGGTCTGGCCAAAAACCAATTAAGAGATCGCACCATGAACGGTGAAGTCCCTGGATTATCTAAAGCAAGCTGGTAGGAGAAATAATATGAGTATGTCTGATCCAATTTCTGATATGTTGACACGCATTCGCAACGCGCATGCAGTAAAAAAAGCAACAGTATCAATGCCTGCGGCAAAATTAAAAACTGCAATTGCAACTGTATTACAAGATGAAGGTTATATCTCTTCATTTTCTATAGAGGGCGACACTGCAGCAACTAAAAAATTAACGATTACTTTAAAGTATTTTGAAGATAAGCCTGTTATTGATTCATTGGCTAGAATTTCAAAGCCAAGTCTACGAGTTTATGTAGGCAAAGACGAAATGCCAAGCGTTATGAACGGCTTGGGCATTGTTATTGTTTCAACACCAAAAGGCGTGATGACTGGCCAGTCGGCTAAAGCTCAGAGCGTTGGTGGCGAAGTATTGTGTAGTATTTGTTAATAGGGAGATAAGTATGTCAAGAGTCGCAAAATCACCTATCACAATACCTTCAGATGTAAAGGTGTCTCAAAATGGAGACGTTTTAACAGTAATGGGTAAGCTAGGTGAAATGAGCATGAGTGTTCATTCAAGCGTCGTTATTGCTAACACCGATAACGTATTAACTTTTTCTGTGGTGGAAGTGAGTAAAAAAGAAACAAAAGGTGCGTGGGCTCAAGCAGGCACTGCTAGAGCGAATACTGCGAACCTGATTAAAGGCGTATCAGAAGGCTGGGAAAAGAAATTAACACTCATTGGTGTTGGTTACCGTGCAAAAGTATCGGGCAAGGTGTTAAACCTTACTTTAGGATTTTCACACCCAGTAAACTACGATTTGCCTGAGGGCATTACTGCTGAAACACCTTCACAAACTGAAGTTATTGTTAAAGGTATT
>CAWVVS010000061.1:0-6757 GCA_963933655.1 uncultured Candidatus Thioglobus sp.
TTTAAAAGATAGTAAAATAAGCCTAAAGTATTTATCACTCTTTATGAAAACACTTAACTATATTTTAAAGGTATTCCTTTTAAACGTGATGTTTATCGGTGCAGCATTTTCTGCAACTACCTGCCCTAGCGAATCCATTAATGAGAATTATTCCTCACCAGTGACTCAAGCTGAAGTGATCATAAATAATGCTATTTGTTCATTAATACAACTCAAAAAAGAAGGTATATATACCCCGCCTAATGTACTCGATATATCAACAAAACAAATTATTCCATTTATTGACGTTGAGTATTTTACCGAGCTGGCTCTTGCTGAATTTTGGGTAAAGCTGGCGCCTGATGCGAGAAAAACGTTCGTAAAGCACCAAACTAAATCAATTACCGAAAATTATCTCAGCCTCTTGTCTAATTTCGACCAATTTGAAAATATCTCCATAGAAGTTGATAAAAACATCATCCTTAATGATAATAAATCTGAAATAAAAATTTACATATATACTGGCACTTTCAGAGAGTCGACTGTTATTCATCTTAAAATGATTCAAAAAAATAACCAGTGGCGTGCGTACGACCTTGTTTATCAAGCCTTCAGTATTCTCGAAATTGAAAAGATGGGTTATAGGTCAAAAATTCATCGCTTTGGTTTACACAATTTTCTTAAAAGAATTCAATAATGTACAAACTAGTTATCCAGGGTGGGACACCTCTTAACGGAGAGATTAAAGCGTCTGGCTCAAAAAATGCCGCACTACCTATCTTTTTCTCCTCAATTCTTGCGGACGAGCCATTAAAGCTTTCCAACACCCCTCAATTGAGCGACATCTCAACAACACTAAGGTTGTTGATGGATATGGGCGCTCATTTTATTTTAGAAGAAGACAGTTCAATTTTTATTGATGCCTCTAATTTAACAAACTTGATGGCAGATTACGCTCTGGTTAAAACGATGCGCGCCTCAATTCTTTCACTTGGGCCTATGTTGGCTAAATACAAAGAGGCAAAAATCTCTCTCCCTGGTGGTTGTGCGATTGGCACTCGCCCTGTTGACTTACACTTAAAGGCATTGGAAAAAATGGGTGCCAAGATTGAGGTAAAAAATGGCTATATTTATGCCAGCACTAAAAAATTAGTAGGCTGCCAAATCAATTTTGACTTGGTATCAGTTACTGCAACAGAGAATGTGCTTATGGCTGCAACCCTTGCAGATGGCATAACAACCATCAACAATGCTGCGCAAGAACCAGAAGTTACGGACCTTATTTACTGTTTACGAAAGATGGGTGCAAAAATATCCGGAGAAAATACATCAACACTCGTTATTGAAGGTGTTGATCGACTCAATGGTGCTCAATACAATATTTGCCCGGACAGAATAGAAGCGGGCACTTATTTGGTTGCTGCGGCAATTACTGGTGGAAGCATAACAGTAAAAAATATTCAACCTGATACGATGCGAGCAGTCATTGGCAAACTGATTGAGACGGGAGCTGATATCCAAACCAATGAAAATTCTGTGAAACTCGACATGAAGGGAAGACGACCTAAAGCCGTGAGTATCAGAACAAGTCCACACCCAAATTTTCCAACCGATATGCAAGCGCAATTTGTGGCATTAAATTCGATTGCTGAAGGTAGTTGCACAGTAACTGAGACCATTTTTGAAAATCGCTTTATGCATGTGCCTGAGCTATGTCGAATGGGCGCAGACCTTAAACTAGAAGGTAACACGGTTGTATGCAAAGGAGTAAAATCCCTCTCTGGTGCAAATTTGATGGCAACGGATTTAAGGGCATCTGCCAGCCTTGTTTTGGCGGGACTTGCAGCTCATGATAAAACAACTATCGAGCGTGTTTATCACCTCGATCGTGGTTATGAATCGATTGAAGAAAAATTTAAAATGTTGGGCGCTAATATCGAGCGTGTCCAGCATTAATATTAACCAATATAATTATGTTAACAATCGCCCTTTCAAAAGGCAGGATATTAGATCAAACACTTCCTCTACTCGAGAAAGCAGGTCTTATTGTCTCCGCTAAAGAACTTAAAAGTCGAAAACTCATTCTTGACACCAATCTTGATGAAGTTAAAGTTATCATCATTAGAGCAAGCGACGTTCCTGTTTTTGTCCAGCACGGCGCTGCTGATATTGGCATTGCAGGCAAGGATGTTTTACTAGAGCATGGCGCTAATGGGCTTTTTGAATTACTCGACCTCGGTATTGCAAAGTGCCGCCTTATGGTTGCAGCAGAACCTGGACAAAACTTAAATCAAAGCACTCTCAAAATTGCAACTAAATACGTCAACTCGGCCAAAAATTACTTTCAATCAAAAGGTCAACAGGTCGAGGTTATTAAGCTTTCTGGCGCAATGGAACTTGCTCCAATCGTAGGCTTGGCACACTGCATCGTTGATTTGGTTGACACTGGGAATACACTCAAAGCTAATGGTTTGGTTCCTCTTGATCACATTCAAGATATTAGTTCAAGACTGGTTGTTAATTCAGCTTCATTTAACACCAAGCACACCGAAATTAAGGATTGGCTGACTCGTATCGAGGCGAGTTTGTGATAGCCAAACTATCGTCTCAACAGACTGATTTCGACGAAAAATTATCCGCTCTACTGGCTTGGGAAGGTATTTCAAATAATGAAGTAGCATCAACTGTTGATAACATTATTTCATCAATCCGAACTGAAGGTGACAAAGCCTTAATTAACTACACCATTAAGTTTGATGGCTTTGATGCAACATCGATGGTCGACTTAATGGTTAGCCAAAACGAACTAAAAGAAGCTTTTGATACGCTTGCCAATAAAGAAAAGACTGCATTAAGCACGGCAGCTGAAAGAGTTAAAAACTATCACCAAAAACAAGTTCAGAAGACTTGGACATACACCGAAGACGACGGCACAATGCTGGGGCAGAAAATTACCCCTTTGGATAGAGTTGGCCTGTATGTTCCTGGCGGAAAAGCAGCGTACCCTTCCTCGGTCCTCATGAACGCTATTCCAGCAAAAGTTGCAGGCGTTGAAGAACTAATCATGGTCGTGCCAACACCCGGCGGACAAGTTAATCAGTTGGTTCTCGCTGCAGCTCATATTTCAGGTGTTAACCAAGTATTTACCGTAGGTGGTGCACAAGCTATTGCAGCGCTTGCTTATGGCACAGAGAGTGTGCCAAAAGTGGATAAAATTGTTGGACCTGGCAACATCTTTGTTGCCACTGCTAAACGCGCTGTTTTCGGCCAAGTTGGGATCGACATGATTGCTGGACCGTCAGAAATACTGGTTATTTGTGATGGCAAAACCGACCCTGATTGGGTGGCAATGGATTTGTTCTCACAAGCAGAGCATGATGAAGACGCACAGTCTATTCTACTTTGCCCTGATCAAGACTTTATCGATAAAGTCGAGCAGAGCATCATAAAGCTCTTACCGACGATGGACAGGCAAGATATTATCCGCACAGCTTTAAAAAACCGCGGTGCACTGATTTGCACTCAAGATATTGCTGAGGCCATTAAAATCTCAAATACTATTGCACCAGAACACTTAGAACTCTCGGTTGATAATCCTGAATCCCTGCTTGACGGCATTAAACATGCAGGCGCTATTTTCATGGGGAAATACACCTGTGAAGCACTTGGCGATTATTGTGCTGGACCGAATCACGTACTGCCAACTTCCGGCACTGCACGCTTCTCTTCGCCTCTGGGTGTTTATGATTTTCAAAAGAAATCAAGCTTGATTATGGTTTCCAACGAAGGCGCAAATACTTTGGGTCAAATTGCAGCAACACTCGCTGATAGCGAAGGTCTCCATGCCCACGCTCAATCTGCAAGATATCGACTCGATAATTAGCCATTTCGATTTTTTGCTAAATTTTTTCATCAACCAACATAAATCCTTATTTTTAAAGAAAAAATCGCAAAAATAGGCTATTATTGTCTCTAGAAAGGCATTTTAGGGGTATTTATCGAGACTTTTAACATCTAAACTCCTCATAATGAAAATTTCCTAAATTTTCTCAATAGCTGTTCGCATGCGCTGGAGTGCTATGTCGATGTTTTCAATTGAATTAGCATAAGATAAGCGCAAATAACCTTCGCCGTTTTTTCCAAAAGCGCTTCCCGATAGAAGAGCTACGCTGGCTTCATGAAGGAAATAGCTTTCCAATTCATCCGACCTCATTCCTAACTCAGAAACATTAGGAAAAACGTAAAAAGCCCCTTTTGGCTTAAAACAGCTAATTCCAGGCAATTTATTGAGACCGGCAACGATGAAGTCACGGCGCTGCCTAAAGGTTTCGACCATTGAGTCTGCCTCTTTCATAGATCCCTTTAGAGCAGCAACACCAGCATATTGGGTAAAAGTAGCCGTACATGAGTTACTATTAACCATCAGCCTTTCAATCTTCTTAGCCAAATCTACTGGCATCACGCCAAATCCAAGTCGCCAACCCGTCATCGCATAAGTTTTAGAGAAACCATCCAATAGGATGGTCTGCTGCTGCATATCTGGAAGGGAATAAATACTGTGATGTTCGCTTTCATCGTAAAGGATATTTTTGTAGACCTCGTCGCTTAACACCATGATGTTATTTTCTTTAGCAACTTTTGCAACCAGCTCAATATCCGTTTTAGATAAAACCCCACCTGTTGGGTTGTGTGGAGAATTGAGTATTATGAGGCGCGTTCGTTTACTGATCAGCGAGCAAAACTCATCTGCATCAAATCGAAAATCGTTTTCTTCACGCAGTGGCAAAGGCACTGCCCTACCACCAACAAAGTTGATCATTGATTCATAAATAGGGAAACTGGGGTCGGGGTAAATTACCTCGTCCCCAGCTTCAATCAAAGCCAATAAAACAAAAAATATAATTGGTTTTGCCCCAGGTGTTACAACAATATTTTCAACATTTGGTTCTACGAAACGTCGCAAAGCTATTTCTTTAACAATAGCTTCTTTCAAGGACTTGATACCACCGGGGGCAGAATAATGCGTTTGACCATCGCGGAGTGCAGCAATGCCAGCTTCAATAATATGCTTTGGTGTATTAAAGTCAGGTTCACCGATCTGTAAATAAATCATGTCCTTACCTTGAGCTTCTAACGCTTTGGCACGTGCCATCACCTCGAAGGCGGTTTCGGTGCCCAGTAAAGACATTCTCTCGGCAAACTTCATGTTATTAATTATTAAGTTTAGGCTTCAATCATTTAGTGCAATATTTAAGTTTTATGCTTGCGGTGATAAGCCAACAAGTTAGTAATTTCAAAAACCGTTGTAGCCGCTGCCAAAGAAGTTAGTTCCGCATGGTCATAAGCTGGGGAAACTTCCACAACATCCGCTGAAATAATATTTAACCCCGCCAAACCACGTAAAACTCCAACCAGTTCTCGAGATGACATGCCTGCGATTTCAGGCGTGCCTGTACCCGGCGCATGAGCAGGATCTAGCACGTCAATATCAATTGATAAATACATTGGATGATCGCCAACACGATCTCTAATGCGTTTAACTACATGATCAATTCCTTTTTCCTGGAACTCATCACAATGAATAACTTTAAAACCTAACTCCTCGTCATTTTTTAGATCATCTCGAGAATACAATGGTCCTCGAATGCCAACATGCATTGAAGCGCTCTCTAAGAATAGCTTTTCCTCAGCAGCTCGACGGAATGGTGTGCCATGAGTATAAGGTGCACCATAATAGGTATCCCATGTGTCTAAATGTGCATCAAAGTGAACGAGTGCTACCGGACCATGATAGTGATTAACTGCGCGAAGCAGTGGTAAGGCAATTGTATGGTCGCCACCCAAACTAATGATTGTGTCAACTTTACCCAATAAGTCTGTAGCAGCTTTTTGAATTTCTACAACCGCTTTTTCAATATTGTAGGGATTGCAGGCTATGTCCCCAGCATCAGCCACTTGTTGCTCAGCAAAAGGCTCGGTGTCATATGCAGGGTGGTACTGGGTGCGGAGATGTCTTGATGCCTGTCGGATGGCCTGTGGTCCAAATCTAGCGCCGGGTCGGTAACTGGTCCCTGCATCAAATGGAATGCCAACGATAGCCACATCACAATGAGAGACGTCACGCAACTCAGGTAACCTGGCAAAGGTGGCGGGGCCGGCAAAACGTGGAACGACAGTGCCACTGATAGGTTGAATGGGTGTGTTATCTTGATCGCTCATGTGATCTCCTTAGGAATTATGGATTATCTGGTACAGCTTGATAATAACCATTTTCTTCAATAATCTTAATGGGCATATCAAACAAGTTTGATAGTTTATCACTTGTTAGAAGGTTTTTTTTGGTGTCTTCTGCAACAACTTTTCCCTCTTTTAAAAAAATAACTCGCTCTACTTCTGGGGGAATTTCATGAATATGGTGAGTTACAAGAATTAGCCTTTTACCCATGCTCATCAATCCCCGAATCATTTCTAAGTATTGAAAACAGCCGCCAATATCTAGACCACTGGTTGGCTCATCCAGTACCAAGACTTCGGGATTGTGCACCAACGCACGGCCTAATAAAAATCGACGTTGTTCACCTGTTGACATCGATGAGAAGGATCTGTCCAGTAGATTTTCAATACCCAACTGCTTTGCAATTTTCTGCGCTCGTTTGATTTTTATTTCATCAAAAACCTGGTGTTGCCAAATACCATCACTGGCATAAAAGCCAGATAAGAGTACATAAAGACCAATGGTGTCACCGGAATAGTTCTGTTGTAATGAGTGAGAAACAAT
>CAWVVS010000062.1:0-6745 GCA_963933655.1 uncultured Candidatus Thioglobus sp.
TACTCGAGCCAAGGCATGGAGGCTAGCTATTGGATCTTATTTGATAAGACCTAAGTGTTCTCGATCAAATAATCCAGTGCCTCTGATAAACGGTCTATAGAAACGATTTTTATTCCTTTAAGTAGTTTTTTTGGCGCATTAGCTTTGGGCATAATTGCCAGCTTAAAGCCCTGTTTTTGGGCCTCTGATAGCCTCTCTTGCGCATTGTATACTGGTCTAACTTCGCCGGCAAGCCCAACCTCACCAAATGCAATCCAATCTTTTGGAATCACTCTATCGCGAAGACTTGAAACAATGGACAGCATCACTACCAAATCGGAAGCTGTTTCACTAACTTTAATACCACCAACAACATTGATAAAAACATCCTGATCAAAAGTTACAACGCCACCATGTTTGTGGAGAATGGCCAGCTGTAATGAAAGTCGGTTCTGATCCATACCAACACAAATTCTTTTTGGTACGCCGTTTGCCTGATCCACCAATGCTTGCACTTCAATTAATAAGGGTCTGGTTGCTTCTCTGGTAACCATCACCATTGAACCAGGTGCAGACAAGTTCTCATTAGAGAGAAAAATCGCCGAAGGATTGGTGATTTGTTGCAATCCTTTTTCACTCATGGCAAACACACTGATTTCATTCACAGCACCAAAGCGATTTTTCACCGCTCTGATGATGCGGTAACGACCACCTGCATCCCCTTCGAAATAAAGAACACTATCAACCATATGTTCTAAGATTCTAGGTCCTGCTAAAGAACCACCCTTGGTCACATGACCAATCATCAACACGATGGTGTTTGTTTGTTTTGCAAATTGAGTCAGTTGCGCCGCACTGTCTCTCACTTGAGTAACAGAGCCGGGTGCGGAAGTCGAAGTATCACTCACCATCGTTTGAATGGAGTCAATAACAATAACTTTCGGATTCAGGTTTTTTGCCGTTTTAAATATTTTTTCAAGATAGGTCTCACTCAGCAATTGGATATCTGCATCAATACCCAGTCGAATAGCGCGGTCGCTAATCTGTTGTGCCGATTCTTCACCACTTACATAAAGCGTGTTCTCGAAGGAATTAATAGAGGCTAAAGCCTGAAGAATCAATGTTGATTTTCCAATTCCAGGATCACCTCCTATAAGTACCACAGAGCCTTCTACCAAGCCACCGCCCAAAGTGCGATCTAGCTCACTAAGGCCAGTTGAGAGTCTTGCATTTGCTTGAGTTTTAACTTCATTAAGTGATTGTACTTTTGAAGGGGGAAGATCTTTTAAGCTTTCAGATAGAATTGCCTTTGATGGAGCTACAAACACCTCTTCCAAGGTATTCCATTCTTTGCATTCCAAGCACTGCCCTGCCCATTGATAATGAGTTGCGCCACAATTAGCACATACAAATTCTACTTTTGTTTTAGCCATGGTATTTAAAAGTGTTTATGGACAATTGGAAGCATAACAAAGCATTATGCCCATATGGACAACCCAAAGGTTACTTTTTCATTAATTTATCAATTTCACTTTTAAAGGCCTCAATATCTTGAAATTGTCGATAAACAGATGCGAAGCGAATGTAAGCAACTTCATCAAGGGCTTGAAGCTCTTCCATGACCCACTCACCAACTAATGATGAAAGAACTTCACGATCATTTTGTGCCATTAGACGACGTTCAATTTTTTGAATAGCGGTCTCTATTTTGGCAGTTTCAACGGGTCTTTTTTCTAAAGCTTTGAGCAAGCCTGCGCGTAATTTTTCTTCACTAAAAGATTGCCTTGAACCATCGCTTTTGATTAAACGAGGCAGGTTTAAATCAATGGTTTCTCTGGTGGAGTGTCTCTCACCACAGGAAAGACACTCTCGACGACGACGCACTTGTGAACCATCGTCAAGAAGGCGTGTGTCCAATACTTTTGTATCATCAGATTGACAAAATGGACAGCGCATTTTTTAAAGGTCTCTTTCTTACTTATATACTGGATGTCTTGCACAAAGTGCTTCAACTTTAGATCTAACTTTATCAATCACCGCAGGGTTTTCGATATCATCACAGATGTCACAAATCCAAGTCGCGAGATCACGGCAATCAGATTCGCCAAAACCTCTTGTTGTTGCCGCTGGCGTACCAACACGAATACCACTAGTCACAAAAGGTGATTGCGGGTCGTTTGGAACAGCATTCTTGTTTACTGTAATGTGTGCAGATTCAAGTGCCGCATCAACTGCTTTTCCTGTTAAGCCCTGTGAGATAAAACTCACTAGAAATAAATGATCATCAGTGCCGCCAGAAACAACATCGTAACCACGAGAAATAAAAGTTTCAGCCATTGCTTGCGCGTTAATAACCACTTGCGTTTGGTAAGCTTTAAAGTTTTCACCCAAAGCCTCTTTGAATGCAACGGCTTTAGCAGCAATAACGTGCATTAGTGGGCCGCCTTGAATGCCCGGGAAAATAGCTGCATTGAGCTTTTTCTCGATCTCTTCATTGGCTCTGGCAAGAATCAAACCACCTCTTGGTCCTCTTAGTGTTTTATGTGTCGTTGTTGTTACGACATCTGCAACTGCCATCGGAGACGGATACAAGCCTGTAGCAACAAGACCAGCAACGTGTGCCATATCTACGAATAAGTAAGCACCCACTTGATCGGCAATTTCTCTGAAGCGATTCCAATCAATGATGCGTGAATAAGCTGAGAAACCAGCAATAATCATCTTTGGCTTGTGTTCTTTAGCTAAGCGCTCAACTTCATCGTAATCGATTTCGCCAGTCTCGTCCTTCAAACCATATTGAATGGCATTAAAGTTTTTGCCAGAAAATGAAGGTTTTGCGCCGTGGGTTAAATGGCCGCCATGAGCAAGGCTCATGCCAAGAATCGTGTCACCTGGAACCAATAGTGCTTGGAAAACTGCAGCGTTTGCTTGAGAGCCCGAATGCGGCTGAACGTTGGCATAATCCGCGCCAAAAAGCTCTTTTGCGCGGTCAATGGCTAATTGCTCTACAACGTCTACATGCTCGCAACCACCGTAGTAACGCTTGTAGGGATAACCTTCAGCATATTTGTTAGTCAATTGAGAGCCTTGGGCCTCCATGACTGCTGGAGATGTGTAATTTTCAGAAGCAATTAACTCAATGTGTGCCTCTTGGCGAGCTACTTCAGCATTAACTGCATTGGCAATATCAGCATCAACTACAGACAAAGTTTGGGATTTATCGAACATACTCTTCTCCTATATTAGTAAAGACGAAAGTGAATTATTTTAACCGATAATGCGTTATACGCCAACTTTACAGTATTAAATATATCGATTTACAACAGTAGAAACATTCGAAAACATTTAATATATTTATATTAAATTAAACTAATTCTACTCTTGAGCTCTTTGCTTGAGATTATTTCCTGATTTGGCGCTATATTTGTAGAATTTTGTCAATTATTTCATATGGTAAAGTAAAATGTATGTTTTTAAAGTTGCATCCATTAAATAATGAAAGTATTGGTTTTAGGTGGCGGTGTTATCGGCACCACTTCAGCTTATTTTTTAGCCAAACAAGGGCATGATGTCACTGTTGTTGATCGTCAAGCAAATGTGGCACTTGAGACTAGCCATGCCAACGCTGGGCAAGTGTCCTATTCTTATTCTTCGCCTTGGGCTGCTCCAGGCATTCCATTAAAGGCGATTAAGTGGCTTCTAAGTAAGCACTCACCTCTAGTTGTCAACCCAATGATGAGCACTGAAACACTTAAGTTTGTCTACAGAATGCTAATGAATTGTAACCATGCCAGCTACAAAATTAATAAAGCTCGCATGTTGAGGATTTCCAATTATGCCAAAGAGTGTCTAAGTGAAATCGAACAAGACACCCAAATAGAGTACGAACAAAGAAAAAAAGGCTTTCTACAAATTCTAAGAACAGACAAGCAAGTGCTAGATACAAAAAAAGACATCGAAGTACTAGAACAATTTGGCACCAAGTACAAAGTATTAGATGTTGATGGCTGCCTTACGGCAGAACCTGGATTAAAACATGTGAAACACAATATTGCAGGTGGTCTTCAATTTGAAGGCGACGCCACAGGTAATTGCTTTATATTTACCAACGAACTGCAAAAGAAATGTCTTGAACTGGGTGTTCATTTTGCATTCAACGTCACGGTTGAGTCATTAAGACTTAGCAATGGAAAAGTTAGTACTGTAAAAACTGACAAAGGCGACATGACTGCTGATAATTTTGTCGTTGCCATGGGAAGCTATTCTTCACAATTTCTACGACCTGTTGGTATCGATATTCCAGTTTATCCAGTGAAGGGTTATTCAATCACTGTGCCTGTTCTCAGTGATGAAGATGCACCACAATCGACTGTTATGGATGAAACGTATAAAGTGGCCATTACTCGCCTTGGAAATAGTGTTAGAGCAGCAGGCACCGCAGAATTGACAGGCTATAACTTGTCTTTAAGAGAGAAATCGCGCGCCACTGTTAGGCACTCGGTAGAGAGCCTATTCCCTTTTGCTGCCGATATGAGTGACGATCAATTCTGGACGGGATTGAGACCAATGACGCCTGATGGCACGCCAGTCATTGGCAAAACACCCTTTGCAAATCTATTTTTAAATACTGGGCATGGAACAATGGGTTGGACAATGTCCACCGGATCAGGAAAATTAATTGCCGATATTGTTTCTGGTAATGAAACAGCAATATCGCTAGATGGCTTAGAAATGAGTCGATATCCGTACGCCAACAAGGTAGCCTAGACTGTGGCTAGAGCCTGTATCGCAAGTATTAACCTAGCAGCAATTAAACGTAATTATTTGTATGCAAAATCACTAGCACCCAACTCCAAAGCGATCGCGATTGTTAAAGCTAACGCCTATGGGCACGGGGCAATTGAAGTCGTAGCACATCTTGAAGACACCGTTGATATCTTTGGTGTTGCTTGCACTGAAGAAGCAATAGAAATTAGAGAGGCCGGACTTGAGAAAAAGCCCATTTTGTTGCTAGAGGGTATGTTTGAACATTCAGAGCTCGAGCTGGTTGAAAGACACAAACTATTGCCCGTCATTGGTAACAAGTCTCAACTCCAATGGATTTTGGATGCGAAGCTCAAAAATCCAATCAAGGTTTTTGTTAAGTATGACTCAGGTATGAGTCGCCTGGGTTTTCATGAAAATGAATTTAAGCAAGCTTTAAAGGCACTCGAGGCAAGCAAAAATATCTCTGATATTGTGTTGATGACACATTTTTCCAAAGCGGACGAACCTTACGATATATTCACTCAAAATCAAATAGATAATTTTAATAGAATTGCCAATGAGGCGGGACATCCTTCTTCTCTAGCAAACTCTGCAGGCATTGTTGCTTGGCGTAATTCTCATAAGCAATACATTCGTCCAGGCATTATGCTCTATGGCTCATCCCCTTTTGATGAAGCAAGATATCAAAAAAATCTAGCGCCGGTGATGACGCTATCATCTGTTTTGATATCCATTAAAAATTTCAAAAAAGGACAAGGCGTGGGTTATGGATCACGCTTTATTTGTGACAAAGACATGCAAATTGGCGTCGTTGCTGTTGGTTATGCCGACGGCTACTCACGACATGCAAAAGACGGTACACCCGTCTTTATTAACGGTACAAAAACAAGAGTAGTTGGTAGAGTATCTATGGACATGACAACCATCGATTTAACGGGAGTTCACAATTTACAAATTGGTGACAGGGTTGAAATGTTTGGTGAGAACATTGGTATTAATGAAGTTGCTGAATTTTCAAACACGATTTCCTACGAAATACTTACCAAAATCACCAAACGCGTTTATAAAAATTACACTCAATAATTCAAAATGAAAATATCAAGATTCGAAACTAACGATCGCATGAGTCGTGCTGTTATACACAACAACACTCTGTATCTCTGTGGCCAAGTTGCTGCTGACGCAACAGCAGAAATTAGCGAACAAACACAGACAATGCTGGATAAAGTAGAGGTTTTATTAAACAAATATGCAAGCTCTAAAGAACACATTTTGTCTGCAACTATTTACCTCAAATCAATGTCTGACTTTAGTGAGATGAACGCCATTTGGGAAGCGTGGGTGCCCATAGGCTTCGCCCCAGCAAGAGCTTGCGTGAGTGCCTCAATGGCTAGAGAGGAGTTATTGGTTGAAATCTCTGTGGTGGCGGCAACGAACACCTAACTAGATGGTCAACTTAACAACTGCTTTTCTAGTACTCGATACAAAATTCTAGGACCATCAGAGTCAATATAACAACCTTGCAGGTGACGCTCGCCTTCACTTGTACAAAAGCCTGTTCTACCATGAAGCACTCTGTTGTTATCAAACATCATCAGTTCACCAGTTTGCAAACGAAATTGAATTTCAAATCCAGGATCTGAAAGCAACTCACCCAATCGTTTTCTCGCTTTATGGTATTTCTTTGTTTTTTCTTCACCATTAATAAGCGTCAATAATTGGTTACTGTTGTTTACTCGAAACATTGGTTGGGCCCTCTGTAGCTGACTAAAAAAATCGCATTTTATGCATTCCAATATCATTTATCTAATCGAATAATAAATAGCAGATATTGATTAATTTAATCCATGCGAAAAATGATTAATATAGAATGGCTTTGGTCTAATTTAGGCGCTGATATAATCCTTCTAATAATCATTTTTCAAGAATCTTATGCCAGCAGAAATTCGCAAAACCTTACTTCACGTTGAACAAACTTTTATTGAAGGAGGTAAAGCTG
>CAWVVS010000063.1:0-6712 GCA_963933655.1 uncultured Candidatus Thioglobus sp.
CAATCATGTTTTTACCCAACTCATGATTCACACCGGTTTTACCGCCAACACTCGAATCGACTTGAGACAGCAAAGTGGTTGGAATTTGAATAAAATTAACGCCGCGCTGATAAGAGGCTGCTGCAAACCCTGTCATGTCACCCACAACGCCGCCGCCAAGAGCAATTAATGTTGCACTACGGTCAAATTTTGCACCCAGTAAGGCATCAAAAATAGTGTTGACCGTCTCTAGTGTTTTATACTGCTCACCATCGGGCAAAATGGCAATTTCAACCTGATAGTCATTCAACTGCTCACAAACTGACTGTAAATACAAAGGGGCAACCGTTGTATTGGTGACAATCATCACTTGCTTTCCGTGGATGTGTTTATGTAAATAGCTTTTATCAGACAACAATCCAGAACCGATGTAAATCGGATAGGACTTATCACCTAAATCTAGATTGAGTGTTTTTAACTCAGATACCATTATGCAAAAACTCGCTTTTCACCCTCACCAGCAACATTCTCAACGCAGCGACCACACAACTCAGGATGTTGGTCATTTTGAGCAACGTCCTCGCGATGATGCCAACACCTAACACATTTCTGATGCTCACTTTTATTCACAAGTATAGCCAGAGATTCGCTAATTTCAAGCGCTTTTTCTGGCTTGTCTGCATATTGATGAACTCGGGCGTCTGAAGTAATAAAGACAAAACGTAATTCATCTCCCAATTCACTTAAGGCATGAAACGCTGCATCATCGCAATAAAGGTCAATTTCTGCATCGAGGGAAGATCCAATGGTTTTATCACGGCGCATTTCTTCTAATTGCTTGCGAATGTGGGTGTTAATATCCCTTGCCACTTCAATAGATTGGTTGCTATATTCTCCCGCAAGATCCTCGTACCAAGTCTCTAAGAAAATACTGTTATCGCTTGCACCAGGCATGTGTTGCCAGATTTCTTCGGCAGTGAATGAAAGTACCGGCGCCAACCAGCGCACCATCGCCTGTGAGATATGATACAAAGCGCTTTGTGCAGAACGACGCGCCAAAGAGTCCGACTGTGTTGTATATTGTCGATCTTTAATAATATCAAGATAAAAACCACCCAAATCGTTGGTGCAAAAATTAAGTATTTGCTTCATAACTTGGTGAAAATTGTAATTGTTATATTCGTCCAATACTTGCGTTTGTAATTCGGCTGCTTTGGAGACAATCCAGCGATCCAGTACCAACATCTCGTCAGCTATTACTAAGTCACTTCTCGGATCAAAGCCCTCCATATTGGCCAGCATAAAACGCATCGTATTACGAATACGGCGATAACTATCTGCACTACGTTTAAGAATTTCGTCAGAAACCGTCATTTCACCAGTGTAATCCGTACTACCGATCCATAGTCTTAAAATATCAGCACCCAACGAATTTACCACTTTTTGCGGCGGGATGACATTGCCTACAGATTTACTCATCTTGTGGCCATTTTGATCGACCGTGAAACCGTGTGTTAGAACTTGTTTATACGGCGCCTTTCCATGAATCGCACACGAAGTAATTAATGATGATTGGAACCAGCCTCGATGCTGATCGGAGCCTTCTAGGTATAAATCGGCAACATCGGTCAAATAATCTCTATTTCTTAAAACTGCATAATGACTGACGCCAGAATCAAACCAAACATCAAGTGTATCCGTGGTTTTTTCATATTCCGAGGCCTCAGCGCCCAGTACATCGGCAACCTCTAATGCAAACCAAGCATCAATGCCATCTTTTTCAATTTTTTTGGCAACCACTTCAAACAACGATTCGGTTTCAGGATGTAGTTCACCTGTTTGCTTATGAACAAACAAAGTAATTGGCGCACCCCAAAATCTCTGACGTGAAATACACCAATCTGGGCGATTACCCACCATTAACTCGATGCGTTTTTGACCCCAATCGGGAATCCACTTGACACTTGGAATTTCGGCATTAACCGTTTCTCTAAGATTATTTTGTGTCATGGACACAAACCACTGTGGTGTCGCTCTGAAAATAACGGGCGTTTTATGACGCCAACAATGCGGATACGAGTGTGACAAAGGCGCATGATAAATCAATGAATTATTGGCCTTGAGTAGCTCAATAATCGTAGCATTGGCTTTAAAGATAAACTCGCCACCGACGTGCTCAACATCCTTGAAAAACACACCTCGCCCATCAACTGGACAATCGACCGCTAGATTATATTTAAGACCGACTGCATAGTCTTCTTGGCCATGGGCGGGCGCGGTGTGAACGGCACCAGTGCCAGCCTCTGTAGTAACATGATCTCCCAAAATAACAGGCACTTGTTTGTCTAAGAACGGGTGCTGAAGCAGCATACCCTCAAGCTCACTCCCCTTGTAAGTTCGCGATTGAACTGTAACATCAGTCAATCCAAAACGCTCAACAGCTTCCTCCTGTAAATCAGAAGCCAAAAGGTATGATTGATCGGTCGTATCAACGACAACATAATCCAACTCTGGATGCAGCGCAACCGCCTCATTCGCAGGTAAAGTCCATGGCGTTGTTGTCCAAATAACGATTGAAATAGGGTTTGCTAAATCGAATATTTCACTTTTAATAATTCTAAAAGAAACATCAACCGCATCCGAAGTTTTGTCTTTGTACTCAACCTCCGCTTCAGCGAGTGCTGATGCACACTCAGTACACCAATGAACTGGCTTATAGCCCTTAGATAAGTGACCATTCTCGACGATTTTTCCCAATGCACGAACAATGTCTGCTTCATAGTGAAAATTCTTTGTGAGGTATGGATTATCCCATTCGCCCAAAATACCCAGACGCTTAAAATCAACTTTTTGCCTATCAATTTGTTTATCAGCGTAATCACGGCAAGCTGTTCTAAAATCATCGGCATTAATCTTATGCCCGACTTTGCCTTTCTTTTTTTCAACATTGTGCTCAATCGGCAGGCCGTGACAATCCCAACCTGGAACATACGGCGCATCAAAGCCAGAGAGCGTTTTACTTTTAACAATAATGTCTTTCAGGATCTTATTGACTGCGTGGCCGATATGAATATCCCCATTGGCATACGGCGGTCCATCGTGCAAAACAAACTTGGGCTTGCCCTTAAATTTATCGCGGATTTTCTGGTACAAATCATCCTGCTCCCACTCAGACAAAAAATTGCCTTCACGATTGGCTAAATTTGCCTTCATAGGAAAGTTAGTCGCAGGTAAATTTAGGGTGGATTTATAATCTAACATGAAGCTTGGAAATAATAAGGCACAAAGGCGTTATTATACTTCAGGTATAAGGATTATTACTGTTGAAAATACTACTGAAGTGATGCTTTTTTAGGCCCAATAAGGTCTAACTAATCAGCTCGATAATTCGACTAATTTAAGAAGCGCTTCCACTTGCTTAGGCTTGAGATATTCCACTCTATTTGCCCGTAAATCTTCAGGCAAGCGAATATCACCAAAACGCACACGAATTAATCGTGATACCTTGAAATCCAAAGCCTCCCATAAACGTCTGACTTCACGTTTTCTGCCCTCGCGCAACACCACTTTATACCAGCGATTGGCACCTTCACCGCCACCTTGAGTGATTCGGTGAAATTTGGCAAGACCATCTTCTAGCTCTATACCGTTGGTTAGTTGTTCAATGTGCTCATTTTCAACTTTACCTAAGACGCGTACAGCGTATTCTCTATCCACCTCAGAACTTGGATGCATTAATTTATTAGCAAGATCACCATTATTGGTAAATAACAGCAAGCCAGAAGTGCTAATATCAAGTCGTCCAACCATTACCCAGCGGGTGTTTTCTGGCAATAGATCAAATACAGATTTACGCCCTTCCTCGTCTTTTGCACTACAAACATAACCCGCTTGCTTATTCAGAATAATAACTTTGGTCTCATCTTCATGGTAACGCTTGAGATCAATCGCGCGCCCATCAATGGCCACTTGATCAGCAATCGTGCCCTTATCACCAAGCTTCGCTTCATGATTATTAAGGGTAACCCTGCCTTGATCAATGAGTCGTTCAGCCCAACGTCTAGAGCCGTAGCCAGCGTTCGCAATCAATTTTTGTATTCTTTCAGACATAATTCAACTATATATTAATAAGTGAGTCCCATGGCGTCGCGCACTTCTTCCATGGTTTCTTTAGCAACGCTTCGGGCGGACTCAGAACCCTCAAAGATAATTTCTTGAATCAAATTTGGATCTGACTGGTATTTTGCAATACGCTCTTGCATTGGACCCAATTCATCAATAACAGAGGCAACTAATGGTGTTTTACATTCAATGCAACCCATCTTTGCTTTAGTGCAACCTTCCACCACCCAATCCAATACCTTTTGAGAAGAGTACACTTCGTGTAATTGCCAAACGGGGCACTTAGAGGGGTCACCAGGATCAGTGAGTTTGACTCTGGCAGGATCGGTTGGCATTCGCTTAATTTTTTGCTCAACTTCGGCAGGTTCGTCTCTTAATGAAATTGTATTATTATAGGATTTTGACATCTTTTGACCATCCAATCCAGGCATTTTCGATGCTTTTGTCAACAATGATTCTGGCTCTGGTAAAATAATTCTACCCACACCTTCAATATAACCAAGCAGTCTTTCACGATCACCCAAAGTGATATTTTGCTGCTCACCCAACACGGCTTTTGCTTTAATTAGAGCCTCATCATCACCAGTTTCTTGGTAACTTTTTCGTAAGTTTCGATAGAGTTTTGCTTGTTTTTTTCCCATTTTAGTAACAGCAGCTTCAGCCTTTTCTTCAAAATCAGCCTCACGACCATAAACATAATTAAAACGACGAGCCACTTCTCGAGTCAGTTCCACATGAGCAACTTGATCTTCACCAACAGGAACCAAACCAGCCTTATATATGAGAATATCAGCACTTTGCAACAACGGATAACCTAGAAAACCATAAGTCGCCAGATCCTTGGTTTTGAGCTGCAATTGTTGGTCTTTATAAGACGGCACCCTCTCCAGCCAGCTCAACGGTGTTGACATTGATAGCAATAGATGCAACTCTGCATGCTCAGGTACTTTAGATTGAACAAAAATCGTTGATATATTAGGGTTAATACCCGAAGCTAGCCAATCCACCACCATTTCAGATACATTGGTTTCAAGATCGATTTTGTCTGAATAATGGGTCGTAAAAGCGTGCCAATCGGCAACAAAAAAATATGAATCGTACTCGTTTTGCAATTCGATCCAATTTTTCAATACGCCGTGATAATGCCCCAAGTGTAGACGGCCTGTTGGTCGCATGCCCGATAGTACACGATGATCTTTCATTTTAAAATTAATTATGTGTTGAATTTAATAGTGAGGATTATACCCAAAGGGTGTGTTGTTCGTGGCGTCAGAAGTGCTGTTCTCAGCTGCTTTTAGAAGATGTTTGCGCGTAGCACTCAATTCCATCTAAAACCAGATTATCATAGACCTCAGCATCCACATTGATTGCTGAGGCAATGTCTTTTGCGCCGCCGCCAGTGAGAATGACTTTTGAATTTGTATAACAATCTAAAAAATCATCAATTTGAGTCTTAATGCTTGCAATCAGCATGCTTTCAGTACCGCCAAGCCAAGCGGCTTTTGTGGCATTCTGCAAGCCAGAAAAACCCTTTAAATTGCTATTTGTGGCAAATTTCTCAAAGCTCGATCGAAGTGCAGCAAGCCCCGGCATGATCAAGCCACCTTGATGTTGACCCGTTTCAGCAACAACATCAATCGTTAGAGCACTGCCAATATCAATAATAAGTAGGTTTTTATTTGGGTGGTGCTTCTGTGCTCCTAACATCGCCAAGAAACGATCCACACCCAACTCACTAGGAACCGGATAAGCAACACTGAGAGTCTTGTATTCTGCTGGCGTTGTGATGACAACCAAAGACGAAAACTTTTGCTTAATAGCTTCAACACAATCATGGTGCGCAACATGGCTCAACCAAACATCAGAGCACGTTGGAAGTGAATCGGGCGAGAAATCCTCTATTAATTGAGTAGCAACAGTCGAATCGGTCAGCCGCCACTTAACAGCAGAATGTCCGATGTCAACAAATAAATTAGAGGATCGGGCCATCCATCAAAGCCTCATTAATCCACAAGTGAGTCAAAATACTGGCGCCGTAGCCCAATGCAATTGCCCAAATCCACTTGAAATGTGAGACAAAAGTATAGTGCCCTTTTGATTGACCCATCAACGCGACACCCGCAGCAGAACCAATTGACAGCATGCTTCCACCAACGCCGGCAGTCAGCGTTACCAACAACCATTGACCCAACGACATGTCTGGTTGCATAGTCAAAACAGCAAACATCACCGGAATATTATCAACAATCGCTGATAGGATCCCCACCAAGACATTGGCATAGGTTGCGCCAAGTTGAACATACATTGCCTCAGATACGAGCGCCAAATAACCCATAAAACCAAGGCCGCCCACACTAACTATTACACCAAAGAAGAACAGCAATGTATCCCACTCTGCGTTGGCAATTTTACGAAAAACATCGAAACGATCAGCGGTGGGCCCATCTGTGTGACGTCTTTTAACAAAATAACTCACCACCATAAGATAACCCAAGCCCGTCATCATGCCCATAGCTGGCGGCAAATGAAGGAAGCTATGAAAGCTTACCGCTGTTGCAATTGTCAGTAAAAACATAAAGGTGATAATAATTCCACCATCTTTAATTTCAAC
>CAWVVS010000064.1:0-6577 GCA_963933655.1 uncultured Candidatus Thioglobus sp.
TCGGGTAGAGTGCTAAAGATGCTTGGTGACAAGTACCGTAGATGAATGACTATCTTGATTTCGGTCAGACAGAACCCGGCTTATAGATCAACTTCACTTATTTTAGACCCCGTTTAGTTTTGTTGCTATAATCACGGAAAAACGACTTCACAATCATTGGAGAAAGGGCGATGACTTACATTTATTTGGCTTTGGCAATTGTTACCGAGGTTATTGGTACCAGTTTATTAAAAGAAACCGATGAGTTTACTAAGATTGTTCCTACTGTTATCGTTATCGTTTGCTACCTTCTTTCATTTTGGTTATTAACGCTGACTCTTAGAGAAATGGCTGTCGGTGTCATGTACGCCATCTGGTCTGGCCTCGGTATCGTTTTGGTGGCTGGCGTTGCAGCAATATATTATAAGCAAATGCCTGATTTGGCTGCCATTATTGGTATGGCATTAATCATCATTGGCGTTTTGGTCATCCATCTATTTTCCAAATCAATCCAACACTAGGCGCTTTACTTCACTTTCGTATATGCCATTGAATTGAGAAAACTTCTGAGTATCTAGTTAATTAACTTATTTATCAGAAGAATATTGAGGTTTATTGATTTACTATTGAATTTTTTTCTATTATTTAACTTAAAATATTAACTATTAATCTATTTTTGGTGTGATAATAAGAACATGTTCAAATTAGATGAAAGAGACATTCAAATTCTTGCCATCCTTCAAGAAGAGGGTAGAATCACCAAAACAGCCCTCGCTGAGCGTCTAAGTTTGTCACTAACTCCTTCATGGGATCGTTTGCAGCGCCTTGAAGAGGCCGGAATTATTGATGGTTATAGCTCTCGATTGTCATCTAAATTTATGAAAAACTTCCATTTGGTTATTACTGAAGTGGAATTAGAAAGCCATAAAGAAGGCGAGTTTGAACGTTTTGAACAAGCCATTACCAGTTTTGATGAAGTGCAATCTTGCTGGTCTGTTGGTGGTGGTTTGGATTATATCTTGCGTGTTTTAGTAGAAGATGTTACAAGTTATCAAGCATTTATCAATAAGGTGTTAAAGGCTGATATTGGCCTCCGCCGTTATTTTAGTTACGCCGTGATTGATAGCATTAAAGATGATAATACGGTCCCAGACAGCCTTATTCGTAATTCCTCTGTAGCCAAGTAATTCACTCGGCTCAACTCGTATCTATTTTTATTACTATTTCTTTCGACCAAGTACGGCACGATCGATACCATTATTATCTTGAAAGCCTCTGACATCAGTAAATGATTGTCTCATTAACCTCATAATTTCCGTTTGCTGATCATAACCGTGCTCCAACAAAAGGTAGCCTTTCGAGTTTAGCTGTCTTGGCGCTCGATTGATAATTAAGCGAATATCTTGAAGGCCATCAGCACCCGAAACAAGCGCCTCAATCGGCTCAAATTGAAGACCTTCTAAATGCGGATCATTGGTTTGAACATAAGGTGGATTACTAATAATCAAATCAAAACATTGATCGGGGACAGCCTCAAACCAACTGCCATGTCTAAATTCAATGTTTGTTTTTGTGGTTTTGGCGTTATGAGTCGCGACTTCAAGTGCGGCTTCAGATTGGTCAGTTGCACTGACTTTCCATCCGCTGCATTTATCTGCTAAAGTGATGGCAATAATACCACTACCAGTACCTAAATCCAGAGTCTTCACTGGTTCACTAGCGTCAAACAATCCAAGTGCAATATCAATTAAAAGCTCTGTTTCAGGTCTTGGAATAAGGGTGGCATTGGTGACTTTGAAATCCAAATGATAGAAGCCTTTTGTGCCTGACAAGTAGGCAAAGGGCTCACCACATTGTCGCTTCTGGATAAGAAGGTCAAGATTTGATAATTCGGCAGCGCTAATCTTGTGGTTTGGATTGGCGTACAACGAAGATTTTGAACTATCCAGTGCTAAGCCAAGCATTTCTTCGATGTCAATAATATCGCTACGAAGAAAGTCTTGAATTGTTTTTGCCCTAGACATAAAATGTCACATAAGGCATCATTATTGAGCTTGAGCCTCGGCAACTGCGTGCCCAACAGGGCTAACTTGGGTTACTTTTTGCTTTGAGTCTATTAAGTTTTTAAATGCAACAATTAGGCCAAGGCCAATAAATGCACCGGGTGGTAGTAGAGCAATTAGGCTGCCCTGGTAATTACTAAAAACTGTTATTGTTAGAGCGGTGCCAAACTCACCAAATAGTAAGTCAGCTTGGTCAAATAGCGTGCCGTTACCTAAGATTTCTCTCATTCCACCGAGTAGCACGAGTACAGCAGTAAAACCAATACCCATCATCAAACCGTCAACGGTGGACTTATCCCAGCTATTTTTTGAGGCGAATGCTTCGGCACGACCTAAAATTGCACAATTGGTAACGATTAGTGGCACAAAAATACCAAGGATTAAATACATATCGTAGAAAAACGACTGCATGATAAGATCAACAATGGTAACAAACGAGGCGATTAGAAGAACAAAAATAGGAATTCTGACTTCTTTGCGAATGTGGTTTCGAAATAGCGACACCGTGACATTGGATGCTATCAAAACAAAGGTTGTTGCCAAACCAAGGCTAATGGCATTAACCACATTGTTAGTCACAGCCAGCAGTGGGCACAACCCCAATAACGCAACCAAGGCTTGGTTATTATTCCAAAGGCCGTTACGCGTTATTTTTAAGTAATCTTGCATTACAGAGATCTTTGCGCAAACCATTTCAGATTTGATAGTTGGGTTTTTATTATTTTACAAGGCATATTTTTAGAAGCTCTACTTGTTGTCTAGCGAAAAAAATTAACTCAGAAAAATTCTCATTAATAGCTAGTGTTATTAATTTTAAATTTTTACTCATTTTTATCACTCAGAAAATTTTAAATGGTTTGGGTAAAGGTTTCGTATATTATATCAACAAGCAAGTCTTTAGATTAAGCATGAGGTTGCCGTATTGAAAAAACCCAATATTTTTACTGAGTTAGTAAAAAATACATAAGTTTTATGACTCAAGTAGGCGTAAAAATAGAATTTTTTATCAGTTCACCAAAGATGTGCAAATGAATTCAGTATTTGAAAAAGCAATAATTAATTACACATCGGGCAAACCGAATTCACATAAAGCCGCAGCAAAGGTTTTGCCAGCTGAAGGTTTTACATCGGCAATTGAAGAAATAACAGAGTGGCAAGGCTACGAGCCCACACCTTTATTTAGCCTGAGAAACATTTCCTCAAGCCTATCTCTAGGAGAAGTGCTGTACAAGGATGAGGGTCCACGATTTGGTCTAGGAAGTTTTAAAGCGCTTGGAGGTTCTTATGCCGCACTCAAAGTTCTGCAGCGAGAGATATCTAGCGCATTGAATACCAAGGTTTCTCTTAAAAATATACGGAATGGTAAATACACCGTTGAGGCTTCAAAAATTACCCTAGTTTCAGCAACTGACGGCAATCATGGTCGCTCACTTGCTTGGGGTTGTCAACGGTTTGGCGCGCCTTGCAAAATATATATCCACGCAGAAGTGAGTGAGGGCAGAGCAGACGCAATGCGCGATTTAGGTGCAGAAGTGATTCGTATAGAGGGTGATTATGATGATTCGGTAGATCTTGCTCGTACTGAGGCTGAAGAAAATAATTGGTTTGTGGTTTCAGACACTTCTTGGCCTGGCTATTTTGAGCCCCCTCGTGATGTTATGCATGGCTATGGCGTGATGATGCACGAGATAAACGAATCGTTAACTAAGCGCCCAACCCATGTTTTTATCCAAGGGGGCTGCGGAGGTTTTGCGGGTTCGGTTTGCGCGTCTATCCAACAGATTTGGGGCGATCAAGCGCCAAGAATTGTTATTGTAGAGCCTCATCTAGCTAACTGCCTTTTTGAAAGTTCGAAGGCTAACAAAGCACTTTTTGTCAAAATTAACGAAGAAAGTATTATGGCTGGCTTGTCATGCGGTGAGGCATCAGGCCTGGCTTGGGACATCATTGCTGAAGAGGCGAGTGATTTTGTCACCATACCTGAGAATGTCGTAGCCCCAACGGTTCGGCTTTTGGCGCAACCCGAAGGCAATGATCCCGTGATCGAGGCTGGAGAAAGCGCGGTGGCTGGTCTTGCAGCGCTTATCTGTGCAGTTAGACAAAGCGATGTTCGTGATCAACTCAGTTTGGATGAATCCTCTCGTGTGCTGCTGTTTGGCTCTGAAGGAGTAACGGATCAAGCAATATTTGATGAAATTATGACTGGAGGTAAATATGGTTAAAGCGCCCGAACGTGGCTTCGTAACCAAGGAATTTGAGCAGCGATTGCAAAGAGCGCAAAGTCTCATGGCCGCCCAAGAATTGGACGGTATCTTACTCATGACCGAGCCTGAAGTGCGTTATTTTAGTGGTTTTCATACCCTTTTCTGGCAAAGCCCCACGCGGCCTTGGTTTTTATTTATCCCGATTGACGGAAAACCGATTGCTATTATTCCTGAAATTGGTGCAGCCTTGATGCGTGAAACATGGATTGAAGATATTCGCACTTGGAGTGCGCCTTCGCCAGATGATGATGGCATTAGTTTGTTGTTGGATCTGCTCAGCCCATTGTCAAAGCGCACAGGTCGTTTAGGTATTATGAAAGGGCACGAGACAAGCCTTAGAATGCCACTCGGAGATTATGAGCGATTGATGTCCTCATTACCAGGGCTTGATTTGGTTGATGCAACTCACTTAGTTCGGAATTTGAGAATGGTGAAATCTGAGGATGAGATCGAAAAAATCGCCCATATTTGCACCATAGCATCCAATGCTTTTGCTCGAGCGAACGAAATTTTTTATAAAGGTCAACCGTTTGCCGAAGTTTGTAGAGCGTTTCGTATGGAGTGTCTAGCGCAAGGCGCTGACGATGTTCCCTATTTGGCTGGCGGCGCTGATATTGGTGGTTATCGCGACATCATTTCGCCTCCATCGGAGCGCCCATTACAATCTGGCGATATTTTAATGCTTGATACGGGCGCCACCTTTGACGGTTATTTTTGTGACTTTGATCGTAATTTTGCCATTGAGAAAGATGACGAATTATCTCGCCGTGCGCATGACACGTTGTGGCGTGCAACAGAAGCTGGTTTAACTGTTGCAAAGCCAGGCACTACATGCCGAGAATTGTTCCAAGCAATGAGTAATGTTATTATAGAAATGGATTATCAAGGTGGCGATGTTGGGCGAATGGGCCATGGTTTGGGTATGCAATTGACAGAGCAACCTTCTCATGCTGCTTTCGATGAAACAATCTTGGAGGAAAATATGGTCATAACTCTTGAGCCGTCATTGTGTTATAGCGATGATCGAATCATGGTGCACGAAGAAAACATCGTGGTACAAAATGGAGCGCCGCGTTTGTTGTCTAAACGAGCCAGTCAGCAATTACCAATTATTGGCAGGGGTTAAGGTGCCTTTAGTATGAAGCTAGATTTTACAACCGATAAAGGCATCGGAACCAAAGCAACACTGGGGTTGATTGTGCTGCAGACGGACGAAACACTTGAGTCTGAATTTGCAAAAGTTATACCCAATGATGGTGTGGCTCTTTATCACAGCCGCATACCAATGTCTAATGAAGTCAACTCCGATACACTTAAACAAATGCAAATTGACATACCGATTTCTGCTGGGCTTTTGCCGCCTGCACTTTCGTTCGATGTTATCGGCTATGGCTGTACTTCAGGTGCCACCATTATCGGGCCAGAAGCTGTGCGAGATGCTGTGCAAAAGGCTCATCCAGAGGCCCAAGTTACCGATCCAATCACTGCAATTATCGCGGCCTGTGAGGCGCTTAATGCAAAAAAACTGGCTTTTCTCACACCGTATGTGCCTGAAGTATCTATGCAAATGCGTGAAAAGTTAGAAACCTCTGGTCGTTTTGTTGTTGCTTTTGGTTCTTTTGAAGAGTCTGAAGACCGCGTAGTTGCTAAAATTAGCGAAACCTCCATAATCAATGCAATAGAATCGGTCGCTTCGCAAGCAGAGTGTGACGTGGTTGTTGTCTCCTGTACAAGTTTACGATCAACAGGTTTGATTGCTGAGGCTGAGCGCCGTATCGGCAAGCCTGTCATAACAAGCAATCTTGCAATGGCTTGGCATATGATGAAACTGGCTAATTTACCCCACAATCCTTCAGAATTTGGGGAATTGTTTAACCTTTCTTTAGGGAAATAATAGTCAAAACCACTTTAGTGGGTTCATATTCAATATTTCCGAAATTTTTTTTGAAGAATTTGAACCCTCTTTGAGAAATTGACAAAGTATCAGGTTCTAGATGAAAAAATCGTAGATTTTTTAAAGAGAATTTTAGCTTTTCAATAATCTCAATAACCCTCATTAAATATTCTTCGCATATTTGCTCTGAATGGCTCATAATAACAAAACCGACTCAACTGTTATTGAAATATAGGGATTAGTTAAATGAATAAGAATTTCCCCTTAGTTACCTCAGACTGGCTCTGCGAAAATCTGGATGACGAAAACCTTGTGATTTTGGATGCCAGCATGGATAAAGTGGCGGGCAAAGAGCCTCTTGTCTATGACAATTTCTT
>CAWVVS010000065.1:0-6300 GCA_963933655.1 uncultured Candidatus Thioglobus sp.
GTTGTTGTGGATCCGTTGGTAATGCCAATTGGTGCGATTTCGCAAGCTGGCAATCAAGTATTTGATTTGGTTCGCCGTTTGCGCGCGGAATTAAAAGTAAATACAACTTGTGGCGCTTCCAATGTGAGCTTTGGCTTGCCCCAGCGTCCCGGTATTAATAACGCATTCTTACCGATGGCAATTGTGGCCGGTATGACTTCAGCAATCGTTAACCCATTGCACGCTGAATTGGTACAAGCAATCAGAGCTGCAGACGTATTAACGGGTGTTGATGACGGTTGTGTGGCATGGATTAAAGCATATAAAAATCCTACGGCGGAAGGCGCCAATGGTCGTGAGAGTCGTCGTAGAAGGCGTGCTTAATTATTGATGACTATGGCTGATATTGAATACAAAGGATCTTGTGTTTGCGGTCAAACGGCTTATGTAGCGTTTGATTTGTCGGATGTGTCCTTTTGTCATTGTCAGCAGTGTCGCAAGATGACTGGCCACTATATGGCTGCTTGTCAAGCGCAAAGAGATAAAATAACAATCAGTGGCGAGATTAAATGGCACTATACACACGAGGGGTCGCGCCACGGTTTTTGTGAGAATTGTGGGGCGCATATGTTTTGGCAGCACGATACTAGGCCAACAATTAGCGTCACTGCAGGCAGCCTTGATGATGCGAAAGGTTTAGGCGTGCGCCACCATATTTTTATCGAAGAAAAAAGCTGCTATTATGAAATTAATGCCAACGAACCCCAATTTAAGGGCTACGGTAATAGCAAAATAAAGGGAAACGTGTGATCGTGGACGATATTCAGCAAATTTGTTTTACACCGTCGGGTCGCCAATACAAAGGCGAAGTTGGTGATACGCTGTTGCAAGTTGCTCAAGACGCAGGTGTTGCAATTCGTTCGTTATGCGGTGGTTACGGCCAATGTCACCAATGCTGGATTGAAGTTTCAGAAGGGACACATTCGAAGTTTGGTGTTGATTGTAAGCCAGAGAACGTCAGCGGCATTACTCGACTTGAAAGACAGCTGATTGAAGAAAATCCGAAATATCAAGGCAAGCGACTCGCATGTCAAACCTGTATTCAAGGCGATTTGGTTATTGACGTGCCGGAAGAGTCTCAAGAACATTTAGCCTACATAAGTAAGAAAAATGCCAAGCAAGATTACAATATCTCGACAACTATTGAGTTGATCCACTGCACTTTGGATGAGCCTACTTTGGATGAAAACCCTTCAGCCTCAGAAAACTTACTTGAGCAATTACAAAAACAAGACATTCAGGCGACATTTGATTTTAGTTTGCTTAGAGAGCTTCAGCCTCTAATTCATGAGACCAAAGGTGTTCTCAGTGTTGCTGTGCGCGACAATAAAGAGGTTGTTGCTGTTTATCCACAAGGCGAGCATCAAATTATTGGTGCGGCTGTTGATATTGGCTCAACCACATTAGCAGTCTATGTGTATGACTTAGCAACAGGGCAATTGCTGTTTGAATCGAGTGCAATGAATCCGCAAATTCGTTATGGCGAAGACCTGATGTCCCGAGTTTCCTACGTCATGATGAACAAAGGCGGTGACAAAAAACTCACCGATGCAGTACGCACTAAATTAACAGAAATGTTTCACGAGGCTTGTGATGAGCTAAAACTGGGCAGAGATAAATTACTAGAAATTGTATTGGTTGGTAACCCGATCATGCATCATTTGTTTTTTGGACTTTCGCCAGTGGAGTTAGGTCAGTCGCCATTTACTTTGGCAACTCGTGAATGGCTGGATATTGATGCCAAAGAGTTAGGTCTTGATTTATACCCGAAAACAAGGATTTCGTTTTTGCCACTGATTGCCGGTCACGTGGGTGCAGACACTGCAGCGGCCTATTTGAGTCAAATGCATATCATGAACAACAAGACCACTTTGTTGGTGGACATTGGCACCAACGCTGAAATTATGTTGGCTAAAAATGGCAAAGTATATGCCACTTCTTCGCCAACAGGTCCGGCTTTTGAGGGTGCGGAAATCTCTTCAGGGGTACGTGCTACACATGGCGCTATTGAACGTGTCAGGATTGATAAGGACACACTTGAAGTGCGTTACAGGATGATTGGTACAGAAGCCTGGTCTGACGAAGAAGACTTTAAAAAAGTCAAACAAAAAGCAGTAGGTATTTGCGGTAGTGGCATTATCGAGGCGATTGTTAGTTTTGCTGAAGTTGGTATCATTGACCAAAGTGGCCTTTTCGTTCAGTCTAGTGCGCCTGAAAGGTTTTCAAAAATAGGGAATACCACAAGGTTTTTGCTTGTTGATCAAGGCGAGCAATCGATATATATTGAGCAGGTTGATATTCGATCCATTCAGTTGGCAAAAGCAGCACTGTCAGCAGGCGTGAGTCTGTTGATGGACTATCAAGAATGCACAGAGTTTGAGCAAGTGCTTTTGGCGGGCGCGTTTGGCGCACATCTTGATGCACGATATGTGGCTTTATTGGAGATTATTCCGAGTGCTACAGAGGAAGTGATTACTTCTGTTGGTAATGCGGCTGGTATTGGTGCTAGTATGGCGTTGTTGGACGTAGGTAACAGGAAGAAGATTATTGATGCAGTGGCCGAGGTGATTAAAATCGAGAGTGCCACCGAATCTAAATTTCAAGATTATTTTGTTGATGCAATGAAGTTCAGTGTGTCGCCAATTAAAGAGCAAAAAATTAATAAAACCAGACGCCGTAGAAGAGCGTCTTAGAAATACCATAGGGGAAAAACATGGCAAGAGAAAGAAGAAGACGTAGAGGCGGTAGCGAGTCAGAGAAGCCAGAAATACCAAAGCCACCAGCCTATATTACGCGCAAAATTCCACATTACAGCATTCTAAGCGATGAGGATTTAAGTATTATTGAAGAAAACGCCGACACTATTTTAGAAGAAATCGGCATTGTCTTTTCTGAGGATCAAGAGGCGCTGGATATCTTGGGCGCGGCAGGTGCTAATATTGATGGCGACCGCGTGCGCTTTCCAAGGGGAATGTGTCGCAAAATTATTCAAGATTCTGCACCGAGGGTTTTTACTCAATACGCTCGTAATCCTGAGAAAAACGTTGTTATAGGCGGCGATAGCATGGTTTTGGTGCCAGCTTATGGTTCGCCATTTATTCACAACCTTGAAGAAGGTCGTCGTTATGCGACAATTGAAGATTTTCGTAATTTTGTTAAATTAGCGTATATGTCGGACAATCTTCATCACTCCGGCGGCACGATTTGTGAACCTTGCGATTTGCCAGTAAATAAACGCCATTTCGATATGGTGTATAGCCATATTAAGTATTCTGACAAGCCTTTTATGGGTTCAGTGACTGCTGCAGAACGTGCGCAAGACACGGTTAATATGGCCAAAATCGTTTTTGGTGATGACTTTGTTGACCAGAATTGCGTCCTAATTAGTTTGATTAACGCATCTTCACCGATGTCATTTGATGACACCATGCTGGGCGCATTGAAAGTTTATGCGAGAAACAATCAAGCTTGTATTGTTACCCCATTTATTGTTGCTGGTGCAATGGCGCCTGTAACAGCTGCAGGTGTTGCCGCACAGAGTCTTGCAGAAGGCATGGCGGGCATGGCATTTGCCCAATTGATACGTCCGGGTACGCCAGTTGTTTATGGCAACTTTGTGACAGCGATGTCGATGAAATCCGGTGCACCAACTTTTGGTACGCCAGAGGCTGCCCATATGATGAACATCTCAGGCGCACTTGCAAGGCGATTGGGTGTGCCGTTTAGAAGTGGTGGTGGTTTTAATGGCGCCAAGATGCCAGATGCACAAGCTGGTTATGAGGCTGCCAACACGATGCAAGCAACAATTAATGCCAGTGTTAATTTCAATCTGCATACCGCTGGTTGGCTTGAAGGTGGTTTGTGTATGAGTTACGAGAAATTCATTCTAGACATAGATCAAGCGGGCATGATGCGCGTGGCGGTCGAGGGTATCGATATGAGCGAGAACGGCCAGGCAATGGATGCGATTCGTGAAGTTGGCCCTCAGTCTCACTTTTTAGGTTGCAAGCACACCGAGAAAAATTTTAAAACAGCGTTTTATATGTCTGACGTATTGGATGACAACAGCTTCGAGCAGTGGGTTGAAGACGGCTCTAGGGATACAGCGGCTATTGCCTCTGAGAAATACAAGCAAATGTTGGCTAGCTACGAGCTACCAACACTAGACCCAGCAATCGATGAAGCATTGCTTGCATACATCGGTGAACGTAAGAGTAGCTTCGAGGATTCTAATATATAATAGTCGGGCTAAACTTTCCGGTGATTTGAATTCACGTAGTTATGAATTTTTTTACTATTACTTTAGTGGAAAAATAAGATAATACGCATCAGAAGTTAATTTTTTAAGAGAGGTAGAAAGCTCATTTTCACTGGGATTTAAACAATTCCGAGTGATGATGGATTTTTATACCCCTCTATTTTTGTTTTTATACTATATTCAGGAGAATACATGAGCGAATATAAATCAGATATTGAAATTGCAAGAGAAGCCACTGGCGAGCATATTAATGACATTGGCGCAAAACTTAATATCAGTAAAGAGGATTTAGTACCTTTTGGTCATGATAAGGCTAAGATTTCTTGGCAAGCTATTGAAGCTGCACAAAGCAACGAAGATGGCAAACTAATTTTGGTTACTGCAGTAACGCCAACACCAGCTGGTGAAGGCAAGACAACGACTTCTGTTGGTCTGACAGATGGTCTTAACAAAATTGGCAAGCAAGCAACAGTATGTTTGCGTGAGCCAAGCCTAGGCCCTTGTTTTGGTATGAAAGGTGGCGCTGCCGGCGGTGGTTACGCTCAAGTCATTCCAATGGAAGACATTAACCTTCATTTTACAGGTGACTTCCACGCGATTACATCAGCACACAGCTTATTGTCTGCGATGATTGATAACCACATTTACTGGGGTAACTCACTAAACATCGACAGCAGAAAAGTTGCATTCCGTCGTGTTGTTGACATGAACGATCGTTCACTTCGTACAATCACTTCATCTTTAGGTGGCTCAACAAATGGTTTCCCACGTGAAGACGGTTTTGATATTACTGTTGCTTCAGAAGTTATGGCAATTTTCTGTCTTTCTGAAAACCTCGGCGAGCTTGAAGAGAGATTGGGCAACATCATTGTTGCATACACTCGTGACATGGTTCCGGTGAGAGCGAAACAAATCAACGCTCACCATGCAATGACAGTATTGCTTAAAGATGCTTTCAGACCAAATATCGTACAAACATTAGAGGGCAACCCAGCGATCATTCACGGCGGTCCATTCGCTAACATCGCTCACGGCTGTAACTCAGTAATTGCCACTAAAACAGCACTTAAAATGTCTGAGTACACGGTAACAGAGGCTGGCTTCGGTGCTGATCTAGGTGCTGAGAAGTTCTTCAATATTAAGTGTCGTAAAGCTGACCTAGCACCGGATGCGGTGGTATTGGTTGCAACGATTCGTGCGCTTAAACACCAAGGTGGTGTTGCTAAGGCTGACCTAAACACGGAAAACACAGAGGCACTACTTAAGGGTTGTGTAAACCTAGGCAGACACATTCGTAACTTAAGCCAGTTCGGCGTACCTTTGGTTGTTGCTATCAATAATTTTGTTTCAGACACTGAAGCTGAATTTGCCGTTATCACTGAATACTGCAAGCAGTTCCACGTTGACGTGAGTGTTTCAAGTCACTGGGAGCACGGTGGCGATGGTGCGATTGATTTAGCTGAAAAAGTTGTTGCATTAGCTGAATCCGGCGCATCTCAATTTAAGACACTTTACGATGATGAAATGCCATTGTTCGAAAAAGTTGAAACAATTGCTAAGACGCTTTACCATGCTGACGAAGTATTGGCTGATAAGGTGGTTAGAGATCAGCTTACTTGGTATCAAGATAACGGTTTTGGGCATTTACCAGTTTGTATTGCTAAAACTCAATATTCCTTTTCAACAGATCCTCAATTGCTAGGTGCGCCAACAGGCCACTCTATGTCAATCCGTGAAGTAAGATTATCAGCGGGTGCGGAATTTGTTGTTGTTGTTTGTGGTGCGATTATGACAATGCCTGGTCTACCGAGATCTCCTGCGGCAGATAAGATTCATTTAGATGCAGAAGGCCTAGTACAAGGTCTGTTCTAAATCTATGGCTGTTAGCGATACAGTTAATTACGATATTCATAAGGTTGAGAATTCAACCATAACGAGTATTAACGACTGTATCGCAATAGAAGAGCCGCTTGAGATTATCATACGATATTTCTCAAATGGGG
>CAWVVS010000066.1:0-6240 GCA_963933655.1 uncultured Candidatus Thioglobus sp.
ATCTGCAGCCCTCATCTATCCGGCTTTAATTAGCATAGTCGCACTGGTTGTTGTAACCTCTCTCCTACTGTTTATTGTGCCTCAAATTACCTCGGTTTTCGACAGCATGAATCAAACATTGCCACCGCTTACCGTGGCAATCATCAATCTCAGTAATTTCCTAAGTGCAAACCTAGAAGTCATTATAGTGGTGTTAATCGCTATGATTATCAGTGCAAAAATGGCCTTAAGACAAGAACCAACTAGGGCCAAAATTCAAAAACTATTGGCTCAGTTACCCATCATTGGAAAATTGTTAATTACTAGCAATGCCGCACGATTTTCACGCACCCTTGCGCTGTTACATGAAAGTGGCACGCCCATCCTCACGGCGCTAAAAAACACAGCTGAATCATTAAGTTACTTGCCCATGAAAGAAGGTGTTTTAAAAGCCTTAGAAAAAGTACGCGCAGGCAGCTCGCTATTTAGAGCGCTTGAAAATCAAAACGTCCTACCACCCATGACACTCTACATGCTCGCCAGTGGAGAATCAAGTGGCCAATTAAGCAAAATGCTCAATAAAGCAGCTGACACTCAAGAAACAGAACTGGATATTTACACAGTCAAAATCATTAGTATATTTGAACCCATTATGATTTTATTGATGGGTGGCATTGTATTATTGATTGTACTTGCTATACTGTTACCCATTTTCGAACTCAACCAACTTTCATTGTAATGAAAAATAATAATAGTAAAAACCTCTCCGCCTTTACCCTTATGGAAATTATGATTGTGGTGGTAATTATTGGTATTTTAGCCAGTATTATCGTACCTAAAATCATGGACAAACCGGGCCAAGCGCGAACCCAAAAAGCCATGCACGACATCCAAGCGATTAGTTCTGCACTCAATCTTTACAAGCTGGATAAGTTTACTTACCCCTCAACAGACGAAGGCTTAGAAATTTTAGTGAATCAATATTTAGACAAAAAACCGATGGACCCTTGGGGTCGTGACTATTACTACTTAAGCCCTGGAGAAACCCGAGATTTTGACTTATCCAGCCTAGGCGCTGATGGAAAAATGGGCGGAAGTGATGAAAATTCAGACATCAACAACTGGGAATAAGGGGTTTACTTTAATAGAACTTCTGATTGTTCTGTTAATTATCGGTGTCATTACTTCAATCGCTACCTTAAGCATCAACACTGTGAGACCCACCCCAACTCAAGTTCTCTATGCGCAATTTCAAAATCAGTTGGAGCTAGCGCAAAAAACCGCTCAACTAAAAAATATACATTTACAACTTATACTAAAACCAAAAATAAGTACTGTTATTCAGCTCGACCCAATCACTCAGCAATGGTATAAAAATAATGAAATCCCTGCTCTACAATGGCAAAATATTACGGTTCAATCGAGCAAACCTGAAATAAGTATTTTACCAAATGGCTTTACAACGCCCGCCACTCTTAGCTTTACCTTGGGCAGCGAATCGTACCTTCTGGATATTAAGTGAAATTCAAAAGCTTTACCTTGGTTGAAATTTTAGTGGCACTCAGTATTGTCAGTATTGGTTTAATTGCACTTGTAAAGGCAGAGTCTCAACAATCCATAAATTTAAGCATTCTTGAGCAAAAAACCATTGCTAATCTGGTTGTCTCTAATCTTGCTGTCCAAAATCGTCTAACAAAAAACCATGCACTTGGCTTTAGTAATGGCAACTATCAACTCGGCAATCGTACTTGGTATTGGCAAAGCAATGCAAACCCCACCGCCGATGCGGATATCTTAAAGTTATCTTTGGGTGTTTTCATCGATAAAAAATCAAGAGACGGCAAACAACCCATTTCTCAATTAGAACTTTATTTGCCCAAATGAGCATTCAAAAAAAAGCATTCACCCTCATTGAATTATTGGTAGCCATGGCAATATTCTCAGTTATTGGGGTGATTTCATACTATTCTCTTAGCACCTCTTTTAAAAACGAGGCGGTGCAAGGTGCGCATAGCGAGCAACTTTTTCAACTCCAAAAAACACTGAGTTATCTTGAGCGCGACATCACCCAAGCCTCCAATCAAAACATAACGCTGAACGCTTCAGGCTTGACCTTTAACAGTTTTCAAAATGATTATTTACTCAGTCTGAACTATTCGCTACAGTCAAACCAGCTGTTTCGTCAAGACCTTACGAATAGCACTGATGTGAAACCACTTGCCCTTCAGGACAATATCAAAAAAGCAAGCATTCGAATATTGGACAAGCAAAACAACTGGCAAACAAAATGGCGTAAAAATAATGGCAATCGTGCGAAAGCCGTTGAAATTAAATTCAGCCATCCCTACTGGGGTGATCTCACCAAACTGGTCATGATTGATGATGATTAAAAATCACAATCGCAAAGGCGTGGCTCTGATCAGCGTGATGATTATCATTGCCTTAGTGAGTGCATCAGTTAGCCTTATGTGGCAACGTTTCGGCACAGACCTTAAACAAACGCAATACATCCTAACCCAAACTCAAGCGCTAAACCATCTTTACAATTTGGAGGCTTGGGCCAAAACTATTTTGATAAAAGACGATGAAACCATCGATTCACTTGACGAACCTTGGGCGACCCAAATACCGCCAATTCAACTCCCGAGTGGCACGCTTCACGGCAGACTAATCGATTTACAATCCAGGCTCAATATCAATAATTTGATTGATTTAAAAACCGACATTTATTACCCCAAATTTCGCCTTTTTTTCTACGATTGCCTTAATCGATTAAACACCCAACTAAATCAACAACCCATGGCGGATACCATTTTTAGTTATGTTGTTAGCCAGACGCCAACCCCAAAATCATTCGAGCACATAAGCACTCTTAAGAATATTAACACCATCACCATTAAAGATTACTTAGCGATTAAACCCCACCTTAGTGCTTTGCCAGAACTAACGGCAATTAATATGAACACCGCAAGCAAACAGATTCTATCTTGTGTTCACCCTCAATTTTCACACTCTTTGGTGAATCAAATTATTAAAAAAAGAAAAGATCAACCATTCGAGACAATGGACCAGTTTTGGGCTTTTGCTCACACGCTTCTGCCTCATCTTACAATAGCTCAAATTAATGAAAGCTTTCCAGTAGAATTGATCAATGTTCGCAGCCAATATTTCTTATTAGAAACTGAAATGATGATCAACAACAATAAACAACGAGGTCGGTCAATTCTTTATCGAAAAGATGGCAAAATAACCATTATGAACCGCAGTTACCATCAAGCGCAATGAAAACCATTCACTATTCACTCACAGGCGAATTCTCAGAGCCCATTCCGCAATCTGGCAAAGGTGTCGTTATTGTCATGGACTCGCAGTTAATATCGACACATCAAGTCACTCTGCCGAAAATGAGCAACGCCAAGGCTCATAAAGCCATACCATTTGCCATAGAGAGCCAATTGCTCGATGATATTGATGTATTACAATGCCACCCCATAAAATCAACGCTGGCAAACACATGGGATGTTTTGGTGGTTGCCAAAGAAACCATTCTAAAAATTGAGAACGAGCTACAAAAGGCAAAATGCAATCCCGTGACCATTCTGCCAGATTTCTTGTTACTTCCTTTTACAAAAGGAAAAGTAAGCCATATAGAAAACGATGGCCTCACAACTTTCCGCAGTGATTTGTATCAAGGTGGTTGCCTTAAAACAACTCTATTTAATCAGTTGTTTGGCGAGGCAAGTTTGATGAAATCAAGCCTATCTTTTGATCCTCAAATCAAAGTTAACCTTCAAACCAATCACGCCAGCAAAGGTGTGCAAGGTTATTTTCTCGCTTGGCGATTACCCGTTGCCATTGCTTTGGTTGCTATATTATTATCATTGACTCAAATTTGGGCTCAAAACAACCAACTTGAAGCGCAATTAGCTCAATACAAAACCAACAATACGCAACAATTCCGCAGCCTATTTCCAGAGGTAGGTCGCATTGTTAATATCCGAGCTCAAAGCAAACAAGGCCTCGCAACCGCAATAGAAAACAACGCCCATTACCAGAACGACTTATTAAGTAAATTAGCCCTAGAAGTTTTCCCCAATTCCAAAGCCAATAAAATAACATTAAAAAATCAAAAACTCAGTGTGGAGATTTTAAAATGACTTTGAGCGATTTCATAAAAAACGACAACAAGACAACACAAATCCTCACAGGCTTGTTGGTTTTAGCCGTCCTATATATTTTTGCATTAAACCCACTACTGAACAAAAACACGCATCTGCAAGCCGATCTGAATGCCGAAAAAGAATTAGCCGTTTATCTCAATCAAACCAAACAACAGCTTGCAAGGCTAGCCAGTTATCCAACAACATCGAAAGATCAGGCACACACACAAATCACCGCTGTTTTTCAAGCGCATAAAATCAAACCAACTTCGTTAACAACGCGTAACAATTTGACCATTACCAGCATCAAAAAAATACCCTTTAGCCAACTGCTCAATATTCTCCAACAACTAAAAAACCAGCACGGCATCGTCGCAACTGAAGCAGACATTAAACGCCTGGACACTGGCATTGTTAGCGCACACTTAACCCTTCAAATTCCGTAAAAGTAAATGATACGTCTTAGTAAAGTTTGGGCGACGTTGGTTATCGCCACGGTATTATTTGTCATCGCAAACGCGCCCGCACAAATGCTCAAGCCTTATCTTGAGAATGCACTAAATCTTCCCTTGAATCTTAATGGCACCATTTGGCAAGGCAGTGCCACGTCTCAACATTTTCAAAAAGTCAGTTGGCAAGTCGAGCCCTTGTATTTGTTAACAGGGCAATTATCAGCAAAAATTATTATTATTATTGATGACGCTAATCAAATCAACACCAATGCCAACATCAACCTTGCCAAAACACTTGATTTTAGTCATGTAAACGGCAAATTAACAACCAAATATTTACAGCAATTTTCGCCAGAAACACCGTTTATGTTTAGTGCAAATATTAACATTAATCAAGCTGAGGCAAAATGGAGCGGCGATCTTCCGCCAAATTTACCCATCACAAGTAAAGGCAATATACTGGGTGAGCGAGTTAATCTCTTGGGTGAAAAGTTAGGCAGTTATCAACTGGACTATACCTATATCAACAAAACCCTTGAGGGTGATATTACCTCAACAGATGACAGCTCTGTCGACACCAAGCTGAAACTTAATATTTCCCCACAAAATGTTCTTACCTTACAAGGCGAAGTATTGCCAAAATCAACTGGACTAAAAACCATCTTTGAAGAACTCAATATTGCATTCAATCCAAATATTAAAATCCAACTACCAACATTTTAAATTGGCAAATCACCAAATTAAGATTAAAACAGCTTCATTTGCATTATTTCCGAAATTTTTGAAGGTGCAATCATCACCTCTTAATTAACTCATCCAAATACCATTTTTTAGCCAAACAAGCCTTAATTAAGTGGTTTATTCTTCCAAAAAGGTCGTATTTTCACTACTTTTGCCTTTATTTCTCGCTGATTAATCTCTAGAACTCGCGTGTTTGCTGCATTTCGATTTTTTTCTATTTTTTTTTTTTTTTTTTGATAGAAATAAGGAGTATGATTAAAGACTAAAGTTATTAAAGTTCAATTTGAAATAATTTAACTTCTATATCAATTTTACTCGGAGAAATATAATGACATACAAATACCCACTACTTGCACTTTTTTCAGTAGTTGCGCTTGTTGGTTGCAGCGATAAAGTCTCTACAACCACAACTACAACCTCTACAACTTCTTCAGCTTATACTCTACCTTCCTCGCTCGAAGTTACGAAAGACTCGGGAGCTGCATCGTCGAGCTCTGCTTCTTATGCTGTATTTGGCGACGCCGATACAGACTATACCAAACACGTCACCAACTCATTTTTGGACGGTGATATTGAAGCACTAGAAATGATTAATGAAGTGTTGCAAGTTATTAATGATTCAGGCTATAAAGATTATGTTAACAAAGGGCCATACAAAGCGCTTGTAACTACGCCTGGAGGAGAAGACCACAAATCCCAGGGTGGTGGTGCTAAAGGCGATACCAAGGTTGAGAAATTATCGCCAATGACGGTTAATGTCACTCGAGCTGATGGTACTGACGAACCTATGAAAATTGATTTCTGGATGACTATGTCTGAAGACATGGGCCCAGATGAAACATTTGACATCAATGTAAAAGGCCATATTGAAGTTACCAAAGGATCAAATGACACTACATTACCTTGGG
>CAWVVS010000067.1:0-6140 GCA_963933655.1 uncultured Candidatus Thioglobus sp.
CATTTTTGAATGTTGATAGTCGCAATTTTTCTAAAGGTTGAAAACAATGGATAAAATAATTTACCTATGTTCTTTCCTAGAAAAACCTGCATTCTGAACGGTACAAGAGCGCCAATTTTCATCAGAAGGATTAATATCCAAGTTGGTAGATATTTTGGATGAAAGAATTCCATTAAAATGAAGAGTTTTTCACGTGGTTATTGCGCCCTAAATTATGCCGTTTATTGACAGAGATTTTATCAATGATTTGTCGGATAGAGTAGATATTGTCGGTCTAATTAATAAGCGTGTGCCCTTGAAAAAAGCAGGCAAAGACTATAAAGCCTGTTGCCCCTTTCATGAAGAAAAAACACCATCGTTCACCGTGGTGCCAAATAAACAGATTTTCCATTGTTTTGGATGCGGCGAAAGTGGCGGCGCCATTGATTTTATCAAAAAATTTGATCATTTAGACTTTGTTGAGGCTGTAGAAACGGTGGCCTCAGAATCTGGTATTTCGGTTGTTTATGACCAAAATGTTAAGCCCGTTGACACACGTTTTAAACGCTACAACGAGTTGATGATTGAGGTGAATGATTATTACCAAACCCAATTAAAAAGTTCTGCTGCTAAAAAACGCGCTGTTGATTACGCTAAAGGGCGTGGCATAAGTGGCGTAATAGCCAAAAGGTTTGAACTTGGTTACGCACCGCCAGGTTGGAGTAATTTGCATGAGCACAATAAGGCAGACAGTGAAAAACTTATTGATCTAGACACACTCGGCATGTTGGTTACAAAAAAAGAGAAAGAGGGTGATTATTACGATCGCTTCCGCGATCGCTTAATGTTTCCTATTCATAATGCTAAGGGAAATGTTATCGGCTTCGGTGGGCGTGTACTCTCAGATAAAGATAATCCAAAATATTTAAATTCTCCTGAGACGCCATTATTTTCAAAATCGAAAGAATTGTACGGCCTCTATCATTGCCGTAAACACTCTCGAAAAATTGACTACATTCTGGTGGTAGAAGGCTATATGGATGTAATCGCCCTTCATCAACATGGTATTACCACAGCCGTTGCTACCCTCGGCACAGCAACCACACCAACTCACCTACAAACCTTATCACGTGCAACCGACACCATTGTTTTTTGTTTTGATGGTGACAAGGCAGGCAGGGCAGCAGCGTGGAAGGCGTTGCAAATTTCTCTACCTGCAATGACCCCAGGATTGATGATCAAGTTTTTGCTTTTGCCCGATGGAGAAGATCCAGATACATTAATCCAAAAAGAATCTGTTAAAGCTTTTTCACAGCGCATTCAGAAGGCGCAAACATTATCCAGTTTTCTCTTTGACCACATTAAATCCGAAGTGCCATTCGAAACCATTGAAGGAAAAACCTTATTTTTAGAACAGGCTTCTGCGCTTATTAATCTTGTTACTTATTCGGTTTATCAACAGCAGTTGGTTGAGGGTCTTGCGCAAGCGGTTGGTCAAGATGTATCACATGTTGAAAAGGTGATCAACCAAAGTAAATACAGTGAGCCACCTATGCACGAAATGCAAGAAATGCACGACGTGCCGCCTAATTTTGATATCCCACCAATGGCAGAGATGGCTTATGACGAGCCAGTAGTGAAAAAAATACCAGACAACGGCATGAAGGGGCTCATGTCAAAAATGATTAGTTGTCTGTTGAATTATCCAGTATTAGCGGATGACACGGTAGAACTCAGAGTTCGAAATTTACCCAATTCAAAAGTATTATTGGGCTTAGTCCGCGAGGCACAAATTGATGAGGAAATATTACAACAAGCGCTGATTAAGCCGTTTGAAGCTAAACCCAAGATTTATTCACGCTTGCAGCAACTTTGTGTGATGGAGCCAAGTTTGAGTGAAAATGAGGCAAGGGATGAGTTTCTCAGCGCCTTGACCTTGTCAGAAAAGCAACATCAAAGAAACTTAACTTCCGCTTCTATTTCTACGGCCAGCACCAGTGCTGACGAAAAGAAAATTATGGAAGAAATACAGCACCGAAAAAAACCGAAATCAAGCTAGACTAATTGGCTGATGTAGGACGAATACTGGCATCGGCATTCAGTATTTTTTCCATTGCATCTTTAAACGCCATAGCCGCAGAATTGGAGCCTTCGCAACGGTTTTTTAACTCTGGATTCCAAGAAACAAAACATTGTTTCGGATAATCCAGCCTAACAGCCATAATGTATTTAGGTTTTTCAACCGGTGAGAAGCCGACAAAGTAAGTGCGCTTTGCGCCTTTTTTATGGTATTTCCCGTCAACCACCATTTCTGCTGTACCGGTTTTACCACCAACCTCGTAGCCACTAATGATAGAGCGGTAACCAGAACCCTTCATCGAAGCCACAGTGTCCAATATTATTTTAATTCTATTGGTTGTTTCAGCACTGAAAATTTGTGCGTTTGGCTCGTCTAATTTATCGTCTTTTATCAACTTTAAGCTTGGTAAATTACCTTCGTTGGCAAAAACCAAATAAGCCCTTGCGAGCTGTGCCAGGTTAGTATTCATAGGACCGTGACCAAAGGCAATGGTGCGTTTATCGATAACCCCCCAAGTGCTGTAGTGCCTTAACACACCTGGGTTTTCAATGCTTGGCATTAAGCCTTGGTATTCACCAAAACCAAGCTTCTGCCAAGTGTCATATACATCTTCAGCCTCAAGGCGCTCCATGACGTTGACCGTGCCAAGGTTGTGTGATTTTTCTAAAATTTTCCTCACCGTAATTGCATCACCATATCGCCTTGCATCAGGGTTGGTTTTAATATGACCAATGGATTGACTAACATCAATTAACTCATCTTCAGTAGCAGTAATAACACCTTTTTCCAGGGCAAGCAACATCGTAAAAGGCTTCATGGTTGAGCCGGGCTCAACTTTGTCAGCTAAAACGCGGTTTCTGTAATCCTCTGGATCGTAGTTTTGGTGGTCGTTTGGATCTGCGGCGGGGTAATTAGCAAGCGCCAATATTTCGCCATTAGCAGAAAGAACAATGGCTGAGGCTGAATCAGCTAAATGAAATTCTGCTGATTTTTTGATGGCATTAAAAACATGAAATTGAACATCAGCATCAATGGTTAATTGAATGTCTTGGCCTTGTTGAAGTGCCTGAGAAATTTCTGCTTGATAATAAATATTTGAGCTTTGTTTATTGGTGGCAATTTTCGCTTGACCATCAGAGCCGGCAAGCAAGTAATCAAATTCTGACTCAATACCAAACGCACCCACGTCGTCTTTATTGGTTCGCCCGAGTAATGGTGAAATGGACTCAGCTTTAGGGTAATAACGAAAGGTTGATGATTGCAGAGCAACGCCAGCGATTTTTTGATTCTTACAACGTAATACTTCAAACTCATCATTGTTATCAATGTGCATCCCTACGAGGCTTTTCGCTTTATCTAACAAAGTTTTAGAAGGTGTAGTCATTTCTGACTTACAGACCTTAATTTTCTGTTTTTTGAGATTTTTTAGGTTGCCTATAATGGGGTCGGTTAGCGCAAGGTTTTCTTTAATGATAAGGTATCTACTGCCAGAACTTGCTTGGCGTTTAGTTTCAATTTTGCTTTGAAACTCCTTAAAAGGAATTTGCAGCGCCTCTGCTAACATTGGTATAAATTCGTCTTGAATGAGTGTTGGATCAAGATTAACTTTTTGCTGAATAAGACTGATGGCAAGAATGTTGCCATTTCGATCCAAAATATTGCCTCTTGTGGCTTTTTGCGTGAGTTTTTTTTCGGCCTTTGCAAGGGCCTTTTGTTGCAGAGAGGTGTTTTCCAGTTCTACAGAATGAATGCTAATTGCTTGGTAAGCAAACACAGCAGTAATGATAAAAAAACTGTACTTAATCAACCCCTGTCTATTCCAGTAATTCTGGACCCGAGTAAATTTCACAAGGCTAGCCCTTTAGCATCTTTACCTGGTGGGTGCATCAATAAGATATTTTGTGCTTTTTCATAAATAGCCATGCCGCTGAATAATTCTGAGCGCTCCATTAATAACTGCTTATTTAGGGCTAGTTGACTTTGATTATCTCTCTTAACTTTTATTTCAATTTCATAGAGTTCAAACATTTGATGATGCCAGTAAACAGTTAACAGCGACAAGACAACAGTCAACAATATGACAACGCCATTAACAAGCCACATGTTGCGATTAAATTTTAGCATTTTTCAGCAAAGCGGAGGATTGCGCTACGGCTGCGCTTATTAGTTTTTATCTCTTCGGCAGAGGGTTTTTTCTTGCCTAGGTTTTTAAGAGGAAGATCGTTTTCAGTCTGTACCATAATTGGTAAGCCCTTAGGCAGAGCTTTTGCTTGCGAGTGTTTGCGGATAAATTGTTTGACAATTCTATCTTCAATCGAATGGAAGCTAATCACTGACAGACGCCCACCTGATCTTAAAGCACCAATACTTTGTTCAAGAGAGCTAGCGAGTTGTTGCAGTTCTTCGTTAATCACAATTCGAATGGCCTGAAAAGAGCGTGTTGCGGGATGTTTCTTTTTGTGCGACCTAACAACAGAGGAAATAATATTGGCAAGCTCAAGCGTTGTTTCAATGTCTTTATTTTCTTGAAATCTCTTAATGGCGGCAGCTATTCGCCAACTCTTTTTTTCCTCGCCAAATTGGTAAAGCGCGTCTGCGATATCTTTTTCGCTTGTTTCTTTAAGCCATTTTGCCGCTGTTAATGATTGTGTTTGATTCATGCGCATATCAAGCGCACCGTCTTTATTAAAACTAAAGCCTCGTTCGGCATTATCAAGCTGTGGCGATGAAACACCGAGATCCATCAAAATGCCGTCGATTTGCCCATAAAGCCCCATTTCTTCTAACACGCTTTGTATTCTATCAAACCTTGTGTGGATGACAGTTAGCCTCGAGTCATCAAAGCTAGTTTTTGCGTAATTAACGGCGTCTAAATCTTGGTCTAAACCTATAACTCTACCATCAGGACCAAGTAAATCAAGAATACCTTTGCTGTGACCACCCCTTCCAAAAGTAGCATCAATATAAATCCCATTTGGCTTAATATTAAGCCCCTCAATGGATTCAGAAAACATAACGGAAGAGTGGTGGTTATTTGTCATCAAAAAGGATTTAAGGTTTTCGAATATTGTTTTAGAGTGGGAGTTTTATGTAAGTCTTGCAAGCTTAGATTTTATATTACACATTTTTTATAAAGCGCTTATCGTGATACAAAATTCCAAAATATTGAAAATTTTCAATATGAGGTACTTGTAGGTGTAGAAAAACACTAAAAGACCCAAAAAGGTCTATTTAAAGGCTCTAAAAGGCTATTTTTAAAGGGTTTTTGGTGTTTTAACAACTCGAACTAGGCTTCAAACGAAAATTTCGGAAATAATGAAAATAGCAATAAAAAATATCATGTTTATGAATAAAAGGGTAGCGCTTAGACTCAACTTGCAAGTGCGACACTATTGTTTTTTTTAAATTATTTATTTTCTGTTAGGCAATATTCATAAACACGACACTGACAAAAATGAGGATTGCCGCAACAATTCGCCGCCATCCGCCAGATTCCTTGAAGTAAAACATACCAATCAGCGCAGCAAAAATTATTGAGGTGTCTCGAAGGGTTGTTACGAGGACAATGGGTGCTTTAGACATTGCCCACATTACGACAGAGTAGCCAATGGCAGCCATCACACCACTTAGAACTAGAGTTTTCCAGTTAATAACAATAAACTGATAGACTTCCGGACCACGCCGCAATCTTGTGTAAAGTAATATAGGGATAAATTCTAAGAAGATTAAGTAACAGATAAATTGGAATGGGTCCACAGCAGCTCGCGTAGCAAGACCATCAATGATTGAATAAGAGGCAATTAACATCGCTGTTAACATTGATAGAACGAGGCATTTTTTGTTATCCATCATTCTTCCGAGTCGATGAAAGGCGTACAAACCAACACCGGCAATGATGCCAATAATTCCAATCCATTGATTATTTGAAACATCATCGTTTAGAATGAAAAGTGATGCTAAAGCAATAAATACAGGTGCTGTGCCCCTGGCAACTGGGTAAACCAATGAATAATCACCGCATTGATAGGCGCTGCTTAGCGTTATTAAATAGAGGGTATGAAGAGTTATCGAAACAAGAAGC
>CAWVVS010000068.1:0-5953 GCA_963933655.1 uncultured Candidatus Thioglobus sp.
TGAGGCGATCTTTGGCTAACCCAAGAGCTTAGCAGTCATGACAAAGTCTATCCAACCTCGACAATTACACTGTGCTTTTGATTCAGTTCATACTGAATTTAATAAGCAAATTGAAACAGCTCGACAAAGGTTAAGCCCAACATTGTTGGACGAGTATTACGATGGCGTAGAGTTCTTTGCAAAAATTGGTCAAGGCCCTTCTATTTCCATTACCTTTGTTAGTATGATGTATTGGGTGGGTGAGCATTTTGGCGAAGGCTCAATCAAAAAAATCACAGACTTCTCTTATCAAACCATTGTAAGAAGCCCAAATAAGGATTTTTTAGTGGATTTTCTTCTCAGTTTGATGGAGGTTATTAACCATACTAAAGCTGATGAATTGGATGAGTTTTTAGCGTTTATTGATTATCATCTAGCAAAGACGACTTATTCTGTGCACGGTATTCACGTGACTCATAGCTCCCCTTCATTTAAGGCGTTGTTATCGAAGATTAGCATGATTTTAGGTCGTCTTGACTACAAGGGTGCTTATGCTTGGGTTGATTATGGTTTACGATATTTCAAAAGGCATCCCGATCAACAAGAGGCATTTTTCTCTTTATCGACTTCTGATTCGCGTGCAGTTTTTCAGCGTCAGCGCCAAGGCTTGTTGTTTGTGGATGTTGAGAGACAGCTTTATCTTCTACAGAAATCCTTATGGGATAAAGATTACGTATACGCATCTTATTCGTCGGACTTTGAGCGGCTTCAGTTTTTTCGACCGTACATTGAAGATGGCATTATTCGCTTACCTGATGTTTATAGCGAACTGAATGGCGTTTCGCCGTTACGTCGATATTTGGCCTTGATATCACATTTAATTGCTCATCAGCAGTTCACCAAAGCTGTTATTGCAGATAATTTAAGCCCACATCAAAGGTTGTTTGCAGAGGTGTTCGAAGATGCACGCGTGGAGTATTTGTCTGCTAAACGCTACCCAGGACTGGTCGGTATTTGGCGACATTTGGTTCCAGAATTGGATGAATTCGACTGTGATGAGACTAAGCAGTCCGGTGTTAAGCATCGTGCAGCACTGTTGTCACGCGCATTAATCGACGATAATCATCCTTATAAAAACGCGGATATCTTGGATTATGCTGCTCGCTTTAAGTCGTTAATGATAGACAAAAGAGGTACAAGCACCGAAGATAGTTTGGCCTTAGGTATTTCGTTTCTTGCGAAAACCAAGAAAGCGTCAGACTCTTTAGCAGATTTGTATTTTGACAATACCGAGGCTTCCTATCGAGATGATAATCGTATGATGTGGCGATTTATTGAAAGAGAAGATGAGGGTGAAAAGTTATTTATTGCAGAGCTGTATAACGATATGGAGCCCGTTGCTGTCGAGGCGATTCCACCGCGCTACTATGATGAATGGGATTATTTCCACAAGTCATATAAGCCTGATTGGGTCTCAGTGTATGAGCGTCTTCATTCTCACTCAGATCCGTCTAAAATTGATGAGCTGTTGGCGAGACATGCTAATTTAGTCAAACAACTCAAGCGCGTTCTAGATCTTTTAAAACCGCAAAATAAAAAACGTTTAAGATATCAGGAAGAGGGCGCCGAGCTGGATTTGGATATTGCCCTTCGTAGTGTCATTGACCTCAAGAATGGCTCGCAACCAGATACACGTATTAATACCGATTTCGAACACGATTCACGCAGTGTTTCTGTGCTACTTTTGCTTGATTTATCCGAATCATTAAATGATATTGTCCCCGGTACAAATCGTTCTATTTTGGAATTATTGCAAGAGGCGGTTTCCTTGTTGGGTTGGGCGGTTGAGCAATTGGGTGATAATTTTGCCATTGCTGGCTTTAACTCAGACACGCGTGAGCGGGTTATGTATTACCATATCAAGGGTTATGGAGAGCATTGGGACGACACAGTAAAATCAAGACTGGCAGATTTGAAAGCTGAATATTCCACTCGCATGGGAGCCGCTATTCGCCATGGTGCACATTATCTTGATTTGCAGCAAAGTGACAAAAAATTGATGTTGATTTTGACCGATGGTGAGCCTTCAGATATTGATGTACCTAATTCAAAAGTTCTTATTAAAGATACCCATAAGGCAGTCCAAGAGTGCCAACAAAAGGGCATGTATCCGTATTGTATTAGTCTGGATAATAAAGCAGATGGTTACATTTCAGATATTTTTGGGTCACACTACTCTGTTATTGATCGGATTGAATCGCTACCTAAAGAATTACCGAAACTTTTCATGTCGTTGACAAAATAACGATGAAACATTCGCTACACGCTTCTCTTTCTTTTGATTATCAAGGAAAGAGCTTCGCACTTCAAAGCTTGATTAATATTAAAAATATTGTCACTCATGAGGACTTTTACCGGTCAGTCTATCTGCAACTTGCTCAAGAGCATAACATTGATCAGTATTCCTATCAGTTGGAAGTGATGATGGATCAGAATATCCACTTTTCTGATGCCAAAGGTTGTGCTGAGGGTTGTATCGACAATCAATCTCTTAATTTAGATCTTTTAAGGAAGAACTACGAGCAAGTGTTGTGTCTTGAGAGGATTGAGATTGTTTCTTTGAAATACCTTAATTCGAGTGAGATGACCCAAAGTGTAAAACAAGCCTTAATTGAGGCTTATCAACTGGGAAAGACATCTAGCCAAAATCCTGTTTGATAAAATCTTTATCGATTTGCATGATTGAGTTATCAAGTAGCTCTAAGCATTTTGGCACGGCTAAGAAAACTGCACCCAAACAAACCGCAATAGCAACAGGTTTGCCCGGCAGATTAATGATTAAACTATTGCCCCTTGTGCCTGCAATTTGGCGTGAAAGAATAGCTGTCGGTACCGTACGCAGCGAAACCATTCGCATTTGCTCGGCAAAGCCATCATAGATCCTCTCACACACTGCCGTAGTTGCCTCAGGCGTGACGTCTCGCTTAGTTGGACCAGTACCACCAGTAGTAAGAATAACATTACAACCAAGATCGTCACTCAGTTCAATTAGAGTTTTTTCAATGAGAGGTTGTTCATCTTCAATAATTCTTACAACACTCTCATATGGCGAAGTAAGGGCGCTAGATACCCACTGCTGCATGGCAGGACCACTAATATCTTCATACTCGCCGCGAGATGCTCTGTCAGAAATAGTTAAAAATCCAATTTTAGTTCTACTGTTCATTAGAATTCCTTATCCGCCAGTCACTGGTGGGAAAAACGCCACTTCGTCGCCTTCAGTAACAATCATACTGTCATCAACCATTTCGTGATTCACAGCGCAAAGTATGTTGTTTGGAAAATATTTTTCACCGTGTTTTTCAATTAACTTGCATTTTATTGATGCAACGGTTGTACCTTCTTTGATAGTAATTTTTTCAGAAGCTGTATTTAAGCTCTCTTTCAGAGAGGCAAAATAGAGAACATTCATCCGCCAATTTCCACCATTTGACGATTACTGATATTGTCAATCACCGAACTAAAAACATGTTTTTCCGGTTTTTTAGAAATTGCACCGACAATCAATGCTTTAATTTCTTTATCCGTCATACTCGAACGAATAGCATCACGAAGGGAAACTGAATCTTCCTGACCAAGGCATAAAACCAAATCACCCTTGGCAGTCATTCGTACGCGATTGCAAGTGCCGCAAAAGTGATTCGACACCGCTGAAATAGTGGCTACTCTTGTTCTGGTGCCTTCGATTAACAAAGCCTTGGCTGGGCCATCGGTTTGTTTTGCTTTTTGCGCAATGAGTTTATTACCATAACGTTTCTGAATACGCTCAAGAATAGCCGACTCTGAATAGTGTCTATCCACTGCTTCAATACCAGCAAGACCAATGGGCATGGTTTCAATGAAGCGAATATCGAGCTCTCTGCCAATGGCAAACTCCACCATTTCTTCGATTTCATCATCGTTAATGCCTTTCATTACTACCATGTTGAGTTTGATGGGATTCATCCCGACTTCGATAGCCTTATCAATGCCTTTAATTACAGTGTCAAGATCACCACCTCGAGTAATTTCTTTGTGACGCTGAGAGCTAAGCGTATCAAGTGAGATATTAAGGCGATTAATGCCGTGATCTTTTAGTTTGCTTGCCATTGAGGGCAAAAGGTGAGCGTTGGTTGAAAGCGGAATGTCAGTCAATCCAGGAATTTCTCCCAGCATTTTAGTTAAATCTAGAATATCTTTTCGTAGCAGTGGTTCGCCGCCGGTAAGCCTTACTTTGGTGACCCCAAGTTCGGCAAAAAGACGCACGATTTTGGCAATTTCTTCGAATGAGAGTACTTCAGAGCGGCGTGTGTGTGTTTGGTGGTCTTCATCACGACAATAGTGGCAGCGGTAGTTGCAATGATCTGTTACTGAAACTCGCAGATAAGTAATGTGCCTGTCAAAAGGGTCAATTAGCTGAGTCATGATTCAAATTTCCAATGTCCAGATTTGCCGCCTTTTTTCTCTAATAATTGCACATTATCAATACGCATGAAGCGATCAACCGCTTTGCACATGTCGTAAACAGTCAATGCAGCAATGCTGGCAGCTGTCAGTGCTTCCATTTCAACACCGGTTTTACCTTCTAATTTAGCGGTAGCAACAATTTCAATGGTGTTGTTGTTTTCATTCGGTGTTAGTTCAACCGTGGCTTTTGAGAGCATTAAAGGGTGGCATAGAGGGATAAGCTCCCAACATTTTTTTGCTGCTTGAATGCCGGCAACACGAGCAACAGCGAGTACGTCGCCTTTTTTGTGCGAGCCAGAAATAATCAAATCCAGTGTTTCTTTTTTCATATGGACGACAGCACCAGCACTAGCTTCACGAGCGGTGTTGGCTTTGTCAGAGACGTCAACCATTTGTGCTTCACCTTTCTCGTTAATATGGGTTAATTTACTCATCGTGTTAACTCTCTAAGTGGGTAGTAATTGAGCAGTTCGCCTGCTTCAAATTTGGCATCTTCAGGAATCTCAATGATACCGTCAGCCCACACTATGGAACTCATAACATCAGAGCCTTGTTTTGGAAAAAGATTCGCCCGGGCACTGCCCGTTGAATAATCCAGCCTAGCACGCGCGTATTCACGCCTTGGCTTGGCGTGCATGCAATCAAAGTTTGCTTGAACTTTAATGGGTTTGGATAGGTATTGGCTATTGCCTTGCATTTTCTTAATAAAGGGAAGGGCAAACATAGCAAAAGTAACAAAGCTTGAAACTGGGTTGCCAGGCAGACCAATAAATGCAGTATCGCCGACTTTACCAAAAGCCAATGGTTTGCCGGGCTTCATCCGAATTTGCCACAAATTCAGCTCACCTAGAGATTCCACCGCACCCTTAACGTGATCTTCTTCACCAACCGAAACTCCGCCTGTGGTCATAATAAGGTCACACTTGCCAGAAAGTTCTGAGAGGGCGTTGCAAGTCGACTCAAATTTGTCTTTGATATTTCCTAAATTAAGCACCTCACAACCCACTTGTTTTAATAGCGCAAATAAAGCGTAGCGATTGGAGTTGTAAATTTTTCCAGGAGTTAGCGGATTGCCGGGTTCGACCAATTCGTCACCAGTGAAAAAAACACCAACTTTAATTTGAGAAAAAACTCTTAACTCCCAAACACCAACGGAAGCAGCCAATGAGATGTCTTGAGGTTGTAGTTGACTACCACTTTGTAGAATGACACCACCTTCAACAATGTCATTGCCCATTGGGCGAATGTTTTCATTTAGATTAATTTCACGATTAATAGTGATTTTAGATCCGTCTTCAGATAGTTGACATTCTTCTTGCATGATGACAGTATTAGCCCCTTTTGGGATAGGAGCGCCGGTAAATATTCGTGCAGCAAAGCCGGTATCAAGTTCGTTACCGGTTGTACCTGCAGGAATTCTATCGACAATAGTAAAACTCAAGTTTTCTTTGCCGAGGTGTTCGTCTCC
>CAWVVS010000069.1:0-5933 GCA_963933655.1 uncultured Candidatus Thioglobus sp.
CGATGCTGAAGGCCAATTCATGTCCGCAATTTGCATTTTTCCACATGCTGCATTGGCAGCCGTGCTCAGTAACAATGCACCGGCAATGGCGCCTGCTACTTTCGATGTTAATCGTACATTCATACGTTTCTCTCCTTAGTTTTATAAAAAAATAATCAGTATGACTTCAATAAAGCAATCACACTGATAAATGATTATAGCAAACAAGAAATTTGTTTGAGAGGTTATTTGCCAATGTACTGCCCTATTTAGATAAATTCAATATTTTTTGTGCAGACCAGTTTATGCAAAAAAATTTCTACGGTAAAGAAAATCACACTTTTCAGTTTGTCATTTTATCGAAATCGTACAATATAAAAGGAATAGCAAGAGAATGCCTATCCTTTAAGCTCTATTGCACGCCAAAAACTCATGCAAATGAATCCATTGGAAAATCCAATAGACTCAATCATTATTATTCATTAGTTAAATCAGCAAAATACTACATAGCGAGTGTCACTTTGAATAGTAAAAAGTTTTTTTGTTAAATTATTAAGATCTAAATGAGTAAATCTAAGGTATTCAGATGCGAATTTCAACAATAAAATTTTGGATATTTTCGAAATGACTCTTATAACACCAATGAGCAAGGGTTACCCTTGCTCATTTAAGACAAAAAGTTGCTTTGTATAGCCAAATAATGATGAATTTGATGATTTTTCAGAGAAAAAATAGGGAATTTTAGGTACGGTATGAAAATTTCGGAAATAATCGAAATACGATATTAAAACAACAATGATATTAGCGGCTTTCATCAAAGGAGTCAATAACTGCTGTTTATTGACTAAAAAACACCAATTAAGTTCCCTTCTGAGCAATTTACCACTATCGCACCATTCCAAAATAAAAAATTTAGATTTTTTATTAAATCACTCTAAGAATCCAGTGTAATAATCAATAAAATTGGTAGGATTTTGGCTACTCGTCACCTTCTTCGCTCTCATCATCGTCATCATCAGATTCAGCAATTTTAGCTATAGAAACCAATTTCTCATTCTCTGCAATGTTGATTAGCGTAACACCTTGGGTATTACGACCAATAATTGAAACATCAACAGCTCGCGCCCTAACCAAAGTGCCTTTATTCGAAATAAGCATCATTTCGTCTTCGTCAGTCACCTGGATGGCACCAACCACTTTTCCGTTTCGATCAGACGTTTTGATTGAAATAACGCCCGAGCCACCACGAGCTTGAGAGCGATATTCGTCCAACTCTGTTCGCTTACCATAGCCTTTTTCTGTAGCTGTCAATATCGGATCAGTGGACTCTGCAACAATGAGCGAAACAACGGTATCGCCATTGGCGAGCTTGATACCACGAACACCAATAGCAGTACGGCCGACTGCACGCACATCTGCCTCTTTAAATCGAATTGATTTACCGCCTGATGAGAACAACAAGATATCATGTTCACCTGCAGTAATTTCAACACCAACCAACTTATCATTATCACGAAGATCAATAGCGATGATACCGCCTTTTCTTGGACGCGAAAAGTTGCTTAAAGAGGTTTTTTTGCAAGTACCCGTACTGGTGACCATAAAGACAAACTGATCCTCGGTGAATTCTTTAACCGGTAGAATGGCATTGATAACCTCTTCATTTTCTAATGGCAATAAGTTAACAATCGGTTTGCCTCTGGCGGTGCGTGACGCCATTGGTAATTCGTAAACTTTGAGCCAATGAACTTTGCCCGTAGATGAGAAACAAAGCACGGTATCGTGTGAATTGGCAATGAATAATTGATCAACAAAATCTTCATCTTTCATTTTAGTAGCCGCTTTGCCTTTGCCGCCACGACGTTGGGCGTGATAATCACTTAGCGATTGTGCCTTAACATAACCACCATGAGAAAGGGTAACAACACGCTCTTCTTGGGCGATCAAATCTTCAAGCGTAAGATCAATTTTATGCTCAATAATTTCTGTCATTCTGGCCGATCCATAATTCTCGCGAATCTCACTAAGCTCATCACGAATCACTTGCATCAATAAATCAGGATTTTGCAAAATATCTAAAAGGGCTTTAATTTGCTCTAATAGTTCATTAAACTCATTAAAAATCTTGTCTTTTTCAAGGCCAGTCAATCGATGAAGTTTTAAGTCGAGAATGGCTTGTGCTTGTTTTTCTGACAACTGATAATCGCCATTTTTCTGCAAACCCAAATCTGGAGTCAAAAATTGTGGCTTGAATTGTGCCATGTCACGATCGCCAATTAACTCTTGAATGACGGATCCATTCCATGTTTTAGCCGCCAAACTCAAGCGCGCATCGGCTGGGTTCGGAGCTGCTTTAATAAGCTCAATAATTTCGTCAATATTATGCAATGCGACGGACAACCCTTCTAAAAGGTGTGCACGATCTTTGGCCTTGTTCAGCTCAAAGATAGAGCGACGAGTGACAACCTCACGACGATGAGCTATAAAAGCGATCAAAATCGATTTAAGATTCATTAACTTTGGCATGCCGCCATCAATGGCAACCATATTAATACCAAAGACTGTTTGCATTTCTGTCACCTTGTACAGATTATTAAGCATGACTTCAGGCACTTCACCTCGACGCAACTCGATGACCATACGCATACCATCTTTGTCGGACTCGTCCCTAAGACCAGTAATGCCATCGATCTTTTTGTCTTTAACTAACTCAGCAATTTTGCCAATTAAACGAGCTTTGTTTACCTGGTACGGTAGCTCAGTAACCACAATGCTTTGCTTGTCCTCACCTTCAACATGAGAACGCGAACGCATGTAGATCTTGCCTTTACCCGTCTCATAGGCCTCGCGAATACCGGCAGCACCATTGATAATACCAGCTGTCGGGAAATCAGGTCCCGGCATGATTTCCAATAATTCATCAACACTGATGTCATTGTTATCGATAACACACAAGCAAGCCTCAATGACTTCGGTGAGGTTGTGTGGCGGAATATTAGTTGCCATACCCACCGCAATACCCGATGATCCATTGGCTAATAAGTTGGGTACTCGGGTAGGTAAAACTGATGGCTCACTTTCAGACCCATCGTAATTCTCAATAAAATCGACAGTGTCTTTATCAAGGTCTTTAAGCAACTCATGAGAAAGCTTGGCCATACGAATTTCTGTGTATCGCATAGCGGCTGCACTGTCTCCATCAACCGAGCCAAAGTTACCCTGACCATCAACAAGAATATTACGCATTGAAAAGGGTTGCGCCATACGAACAATTGTGTCGTAAACAGCGGTGTCACCGTGTGGATGATATTTACCAATAACATCACCAACAATTCGGGCGGATTTTTTGTAAGATTTATTGTAATCATTGCCAAGAACTTCCATGGCAAAAAGTACGCGTCTGTGAACAGGTTTTAGGCCATCTCTGACATCGGGTAAAGCGCGCCCTACAATAACGCTCATGGCATATTCCAAGTAGGAATCGCGCATTTCATCTTCGATGGTTACGATGGGGAATTTTGGCTCGAGATACTCTGGAGAATCGGGGTTGTCAGACATACAAAAAAACCATAATGAAAACTAGATTTTATTGTACCCTAGATGGGTAAAAAACACAGCTAAAATCACTCAATTTAATGAGAATTTTACATAAATTATTTAATATTTTTTGAGTGGTAAAAATACCAAAAAGTGCTTTATTTATTGCGCTTTTTAACGGATTTTGCCAAAGAGCGAAGTAACGTCTCAGTATCTTCCCAACCCAGGCAACTGTCAGTAATACTAACGCCGTATTCAAGCGACGGCAATGGACCTACTTTTTGATTGCCTTCATTAAGATGTGATTCAATCATCACACCAAAAACATTCTCAGCACCAGATTCAATTTGCTTAGAGATTTCAGCGCCCACCTTTATTTGATTCTTAAATTCTTTTTCAGAATTTGCGTGAGAGAAATCCACCATTACTTTTTCAAGTAGACCTTTATCTTTAAGCGATGCACAAGTTTTTTCAACGTGATTTTGAGAGTAGTTAGGTCCATCATGGCCACCTCTAAGGATGATGTGAGCTGTCTCATTGCCCGACGTCGTAAAGTGGCTAATACCACCTTTTTTGTTGACTGAGAGCAAGTGGTGAGGGCTATTCGCGGAAGTAATTGCATCAATCGCAACAGTTAATGAGCCACCGGTGCCATTTTTAAAGCCAACAGGGCATGACAAAGCAGATGCTAATTCACGGTGTGACTGGCTTTCAGTTGTTCGAGCACCAATTGCACCCCACGAGATAAGGTCGGACAAATACTGTGGCGTCAGAATATCCAGATACTCGACGCCAGCAGGCATCCCCATTTCTGCCAAGTCCGAAAGCAAGTGTCTTGCACGAGAAAGACCTTGGTCAATATCAAAACTCTCATCCAAATAAGGGTCGTTAATCAAACCCTTCCAACCAACTGTGGTACGTGGCTTCTCAAAATATACACGCATCACGATAAATAAGTCTTCGTCCAATTCTGCTTTTAAATCTGAAAGTTTTTCGGCATACTCACGCGCAGCTTTTGTATCATGAATCGAACAAGGACCAACTAAAACCATCAGGCGTTTATCGCTGCCAAAAAGGATGTCTTTAATCATTTGTCTGGCATGATACACACCTTGCGAGGCTTGCTCAGATAATGGGTATTTACTAATCAGTGCATTTGGCGCAACCATAGGGGCGCTTGACGTAATACGGACGTTATCAGTTAAGTACTTCATAGGAATTATTTTTGGTTCTGAATTAAAGCGTAAGCAGAATGGTTGTGTATTGATTCAAAGTTTTCAGACTCTAGGCAATAAAAATTAATTTTTTCATTATTGTTGAGTTCAACGGCAATATCTCTAACTAAGTCCTCAACAAATGCAGGATTATCATATGCTCTTTCAGTCACTATCTTCTCGTCTTCACGTTTAAGAATAGCATAAAGCTCACAAGAAGCTTTTTGCTCAGCCAAATCAATCAAATCTTCAAGTGCTAATTCGGCGCCTTTTTCCGCTCTCGCCTCAATAGTAATGTGCGATCTTTGGTTATGAGCACCATATTTTGAAATACTCTTAGAACATGGACAGAGGCTTGTCACAGGAACAACAACTTTCATAGAAACATCAGCCTGACCTTCATTTAACCTGCCATTAATCGTCACCTGATAATCCATTAAACTTTCAACACCTGAAGAAGGTGCAGATTTTTTTCTAAAAAATGGAAACTCGACACTAATATGCGCACTATCAGAGTTAAGCCTATCGGCCACGCTTGATACTAGGTCAACAAAACTCTGTGCAGTAAAAGAACACTCCTTCTCATTTAAAATCTCAACAAAGCGCGACATATGTGTGCCCTTGACGTTAGCTGGCAAACTAACAGTCATAGTGAAATTACCCACAGAGTGGCAAGATTCACCTGCACGATTGATAAAAGTAATGGGGTGAGAAATATCCTTGATACCAACTTCGTTAATAACGATGTTGCGAATATCCTTAATGTTTTGTGTATCGGGTAAGTTATGGCTTTTCATATTTATTTTATAGTGAGTATGTGACTGCAGATCTAGCTGTTTCCCAAATGGTAACTTCTTTGACTTTAACATCTTTTGTGTTGATCAATAAGCCAACCTCATCAAATATATATTTTGCAATATTTTCAGCAGTTGGATTAAGTACATCAAAGGGTGGAATTTCGTTCAGATACTGATGATCAAGTCTTTTAGCAACAGCTTTAGTCTGATTTTTTATTTCCCGAAAATCAATAGCAATGCCCAGATTGTTCAAAACTTCTGAACACACCGATACTTCAACACCCCAATTATGGCCGTGAAGTCTTGAGCAATCACCGGGATAGTTGCGTAGAGAATGAGCAGAAGCGAAATCTGTTACAATTTTTAGGACGAACATTTTCGGAAAAATTGTTAAAAAGGGAAATTA
>CAWVVS010000070.1:0-5832 GCA_963933655.1 uncultured Candidatus Thioglobus sp.
AGTATTTGCCACTACTCAAGTTATTGAGTTTGGCTCAGCATCGGCAGATAGAGGTATTCTTAAAGAATTTGAGGCAATTATTTCAGTTGTTATAGGCGGTGCTTTATTAACTGGAGGCTATGGATCAGTTATTGGTGCAGCTCTTGGTGCTGTAATATTTGGAGTGGTTCAACAAGGTTTATTTTTTATCGGTGTGGAGAGTTCGTTATTTAGAGTTTTCTTAGGAGTGCTATTGTTATTAGCAGTAATACTCAATACCCATGTTCGTAAATTAATTACAGGGGCGAAATAATGAGTAATGCCCCGTTAATGGAACTTAAAGATATTCATAAAAGCTTTGGAAATGTAGATGCCCTTAAAGGGGTTTCAATTTCTATTAATGCTGGTGAGTGTCATTGCCTATTGGGTGACAATGGCGCTGGTAAATCAACATTTATTAAAATTATGTCCGGAGTTCACCAACCCACAACTGGTCAAATAAGCATTAATGGAAAGAGCACTGAAATAAATAATCCTCGTGATGCAATAGATGCTGGAATTGCTACAGTTTACCAAGATTTGGCATTAATTCCATTAATGTCGGTTTCTCGTAATTTTTGGCTTGGCAGAGAATTGACAAAAAAAGTTGGTCCAATAACTCTAATGGACTTCGAAAAGTGCAACTCAATTTTAATGACTGAAATGGATAAAATGGGCATTCAATTGCGGGACCCAAATCAAGCAATAGGAACTCTTTCAGGTGGTGAAAGGCAGACTGTTGCTATTGCTCGTGCAGTATTTTTTGGTGCTAGAATATTAATACTTGACGAGCCGACTTCAGCTCTGGGCGTATACCAAACTTCAAATGTATTAAAAACTATAGAAAGAGTTCGAGAAATAGGTGTGGCAGTAGTATTTATATCTCATAACGTTTCACATGCTTTAGCTGTAGGAGACAAATTTACAGTTTTATCTAGGGGCGAAACTTTAGGAAGTGCTAATTCAGGCGAGATTGATTTTCAAGAGTTGCAGTTTATGATGTCTGGAAATAAAAAATTATCAGAATTAAAACAATAAGAAAAATTATGAAAATATGTTTAATCGGCGCGGGACGGATAGGTACTGTTCATGCTATGGCAATAGCAGGCGATGAAACTGCTATTCTTCACTCAGTTGTGGATTTCGATCAAGAAGTAGCAGAGCGGCTTGCACAAAAGTACAATGCTATTACTTTACGTTTGGACGAGGCATTCAATAATAAAGAAATAGATGCTTTTATCATTGCAAGTAGCACTGCTACCCATGCAGATCTCGTAGAAAAATGCGCCAAAGCTGGCAAACCTGTTTTTTGTGAAAAACCTATAGATTTATCTCTTGAGAGGGCATTATCTTGCGCTAAAGCTGTTGAAGAAAGTGGAATTGTATGCATGCTCGGTTTTAATAGGCGATTTGATCCTCATATGGCCAGTTTAAAAAGCAAAGTTGATGCAAATGCAATTGGGTCAATTCAGTCATTAGTGATTACTTCTCATGACCCTGAGCCACCTTCGATGGACTATATTGCCGGCTCTGGTGGTTTATTCCACGATATGATGATTCATGATTTTGATATGGCGTGTTGGATTCTTAGTGACACACCAAGCAGTATTTATGTTGCAGCCAATGCTGCAAATGATGATATCGCTAATCAGGGCGATGTTGATACAGCTAGTGTAATAATGAATATGAAGAAAGGCTCAATAGTAACTATTATTAATGGTCGCCAAGCTACTTTTGGTTATGACCAGAGGATTGAGGCTTTTGGTGAGACAGGAATGCTACAAGTAAAAAATACTCTTGAAGACAATGTAGTACTGAGTAACTCAATGGGTATTAATCAAGCCAAATCGAAACACTTTTTTTTAGAAAGATATGAAAAAGCATACCATAATGAATTAGTGCATTTTATGCAATCATTTCAGTCAGGCTCAAAACCTAGTGTTAATATTTCAGATGGAGTTTTGGCATTGAAAATTGCTGAGGCCGCTAAAAAGTCGCTTCAAAGTGGCAACCCTGTTAATTTATAGGCATTGAATAAAATGCTTCCACAAAATATTCATGATTTGAATAGCCTACTGCAAGAAAGTTATTCTAACTTAAGTAAAAAAATGAAGCTGGTAGCATTCTATATTATTGACCAGCCTCAAAATCTTGCATTAAATACTCTTGCAGTTATTGCTGAAGATATTGGCGTATACCCTTCAACTCTGGTGCGCTTCGCTAAACATTTTGGTTTTAGTGGTTTTGCACAATTGCAGAAACTATTCAAGGTTCAAATTTCTCAATCTGCAATCAACTATCGTCAGCGTATTACTGATGTGCAAAAAATAATTGCAAGTGATGTAAGTACGAGTAGTGCAACCATATTTCATGATATAGCTAGTCGTAATATTGCTGCTACGCAACTCCTTTCTGAACAAGTAAATGTTGAACTGATAGAAAAATCTGTGCAGACACTGTTTACGGCTGACGAAGTCATTGTGTGTGGTTCGAATAGAGCTCATCCAGTTGCGGTGTATTTTCACTATATGTTAAATAATTTAGGAATTCGATGTCGAATTGCTAATGATGCTAATGAAATAGAACACTTATCGCATTGGCTCAATGATAAAACTGTATTAATTGCAATTACTTTTAATCCTTATAATTCTTCGACAACTCAAGTTGTGGAGGAGGCAAAAAAAGCGGATGCAAAAGTTATATTGCTAACTGATACAGAGTTAAACCCAATTGCTCATCTGGCAGATTTTTTATTTAGCATCCATGAAGCAGAGATACATACCTTTAGATCTTTAAGCGCAACAATGTGTCTTGCTCAGGCTATATGTATCTCTATTGGATATCATCAACAAGGAAATTAAATATGTCACTCTTATCTCGTCCTAAATTAAATCCAAATGGTTGTTATCAAAACGTTACACCAAAGTCAGCCAATTGGGATTTTGTTGGGTTTCAGGCTCATGAACTTTCACCACAACAAACGTTGAATTGGACTGACCTAGATAAAGAATCATGCCTAATCATTTTATCGGGCAAGGCTGATATTACTGTTGAAAAGGAAACTTTTTTTAATCTTGGTGATAGGATGAGTGTTTTCGAGAATAAAAAGCCTCATGCGTTATATGTGCCTAATAACAAAAAAATAACTATTAAAGCATTAACCAGACTTGAGCTGGCTATTGCAACTGCACCTGGTTTTGGAAATTATCCTGCCAGACATATTAAGCCCGAAGACATGACTGATGAGGTTCGAGGCGAAGGCAGTAATACAAGATCTATTTGCAACATATTACCGGAGAAAGATAAAGCTGATAGTTTATTGGTTGTTGAAGTCAAAACTCCAGCTGGTAACTGGTCTAGTTACCCACCCCATAAACATGACTCTGACAATCCTCCAGTGGAATCTTATTTAGAGGAAACCTATTATCATCGAATTAACCCACCACAAGGTTTTGTTTTTCAGCGGGTATATACCGACGATTTAGCAATCGATGAAACTATGGCAGTGGAAGACAAATGCGTCGTTTTAGTGCCGCGTGGCTACCACCCTGTTGGGGTGCCTTATGGATATGATTCTTACTATTTAAATGTGATGGCAGGACCAAAACGTCAATGGATTTTTAAGAACCATCCCGATCATCAGTGGATGCTGAATAAAGCATGAAAAAACTGGATATTATTTGTCTAGGGCGTGCAGCAGTTGATTTATACGGCCAACAAATTGGTTCTACTTTGGAAGATATGGGTAGCTTTGCAAAATATCTTGGTGGCTCGTCCGCAAATATTGCTTATGGTTGTGCCAAGCTTGGGCTCAAATCCGCAATGCTCACGCGAGTTGGCGATGAGCATATGGGGCGTTTTGTGCGTAAAGAGTTAGCGAGTGTTGGTGTGAACGTCTCCCATGTTGTCACTGATAAACACCGCTTAACAGGCGTGGTTATCTTAGGAATACAGGACAAAGAGACATTTCCACTTATTTTTTATCGGAAAGACTGTGCAGATATGGCTTTGGATAAAAAAGATTTCACTGCTGAATTTATTGCCAGCAGTCAAGCACTGTTAATTACAGGAACACATTTTTCGACAGAAAATACTTACCAAGCAAGCCTGAAGGCGATTGAGTATGCCAAAGCTGGCAACACAAAGGTAGTTGTAGACATCGACTACCGCCCTGTACTATGGGGACTCACTGGATTGGGTGATGGTGAATCTCGGTTTGTGTCAAACGAAGATGTAAGTCAACACTTACAAACTATACTGCCTCATTGCGATGTCATTGTTGGCACTGAAGAGGAGATTCATATTGCTGGTGGCAGCGAAGATACAATCACCGCTTTAAAGCAAATTCGCAAGCTGAGTGGCGCCATCATTATATTAAAACTTGGACCATTAGGTTGCACAGTAATTACCGGCGATATTCCGAAAACTACAACTAACTTTGAAGTTATCAAAGGCAAAAAAGTCGAAATACTAAATGTGCTCGGCGCCGGCGATGCATTTATGTCTGGATTTTTACGTGGCTATTTGCGTGATGAGAGTCACGAAAAAAGTGCCAATTATGCAAACGCTTCTGGCGCACTGGTTGTTTCTCGGCATGGCTGTGCTCCAGCAATTCCAAGTGAAAAGGAGTTGTTCTACTATCTGGATAATGCTCAAAATATTCCAAACCCAAGTAACGATAGAGTACTTAATCACCTACATAGAATTAGCATGAGAAGTGGTGCACGATCCGAAATTTTTGGATTCGCATTCGATCATCGTAAACAACTCTTTGATTTAGCGATTGAGTGCGGGCAAGATCCAAATCAAATATCCAAACTTAAAAAACTATTTTTAAGATCAATAGAAGAAGTTGTTAAGCAAGGTCATATTACAGAAAGAGAGGTTGGTGTATTAATTGATGATATTTATGGTGAAGAAGCGCTGCACTCTATAGCTGAAAAATCATGGTGGATTGCAAGACCAGTAGAGCTTCCTGGCTCTCACCCTATAGAGTTTGAAGGAGGTGGCTCTATTGGATCAAAACTACAATCCTGGCCATTAACACATGTTGTTAAGTGTTTATTATTTTATCATCCAGATGATCCAATTGAATTGAGGCTTATGCAAGAATTGAAACTGAAAGAGCTCTATTCTACTTGCGTTCAAAGTGGACATCAATTGTTATTAGAAGTAATTCTGACAGAACAGTCTGAAAAGAATGTCTCTTCAATCCCTCATGCACTAAAGAGGTTTTACGACATTGGTATTAAGCCAGATTGGTGGAAATTACCAGCACTTCAAGATATGTCCTGGCAACAAGTAAGTGATATTATATTGGAACATGATCCTCATTGCGAAGGTGTATTATTATTAGGACTTTCTGCATCAAAGGAGGCTGTAAAAGAGTCTTTTAAAGTCGCCTCAAAATACAATATTTGTAAAGGCTTTACCGTAGGCAGAACAATTTTTGTTGAGCCATCAAAACGATGGATGCAACAAAGGATTAGTGACCAAGAATTGATTGACTCTGTAGCCAGTAATTACATCGAATTAATTAAATCTTGGAAAAATTACAGGGTGAAAAGTAGAGAATGAAAACAATTAGGCTCACAATGGCGCAAGCCGTAGTTAAATATTTATCTGTGCAATATATCAAGATTGATGATGAAGTTCAACCCATATTTGCTGGAGTTTTTGCCATCTTTGGGCATGGAAATGTTGCTGGCATTGGGCAAGCATTATCGGATTATGAGGAACAGTTACCTACATTCCGTGGGCATAGTGAGCAAGGAATGGTTCATACGGCTATTGCTTATGCAAAGGCTAATAATC
>CAWVVS010000071.1:0-5776 GCA_963933655.1 uncultured Candidatus Thioglobus sp.
TTGTGTACCATCAATATAGATCAAACTTTTGGCATCAACAATAACTTGAACTCCTTGAGCCTCAAAAATACTGTCGTCTTCATTAAGAGAATCAACAAACTCCATGTTGTAACCCAAACCAGAGCAACCGGTCGTTTGCACAGAAAGGCGCACACCGATGCCTGCACCACGATTGGCTAAATAGTCAGTCATACGCTCTGCAGCCTTAGTAGTAAGGGTAATTGCCATAACTAACCAGCTTTTTCTTTTAGATCATTTATTGCGGCTTTAATTGCATCTTCAGCTAACACAGAGCAATGAATTTTTACAGGTGGAAGCTCTAATTCTTCAACAATTTCTGTATTTTTAATTTGCGCTGCTTCGTCCAATGTCTTGCCTTTTACCCATTCTGTCAAAAGAGAAGACGAGGCTATAGCAGAACCACAACCGTAAGTTTTAAACTTGGCATCTTCAATCACGCCATTGTCGTCAATTTGAATCTGCAAACGCATAACGTCACCACAAGCCGGTGCACCGACCATACCAGTACCAACATTTTTAGCATCCTTATCCAAAACACCGACATTGCGAGGGTTTTCATAATGATCTAATACTTTTTTTCCATACGCCATAAGTTACTCCTGTTTAACGTTTAAATTTCATTCTACACCGCTTAGGTGCTTATTAATATTACAAATATAGGTGTCTTTAGTGGGCCGCCCATTCAACAGTACTTAAATCAATACCGTCTTTAAACATATCCCATAAAGGCGACAAATCTCTTAATTTTTGCACTTTTACTCTCACAAGCTGAATTGCTTCGTCAACATTTTCTTCTGTCGTGTAACGGCCAATAGTGAAACGAATAGAGCTGTGCGCTAACTCATCGCTCAAACCCAACGCACGAAGTACATAAGATGGCTCCAAACTAGCAGATGTGCACGCTGAGCCAGAAGAAACAGCAATGTCAGAAATGGCCATCATTAAAGACTCACCCTCAACATAGTTAAAACTGATGTTCAAGTTGCCAGGTATGCGGCTTTCCATATCGCCATTGATAACGACTTCTTCCATGTCGGTAAATCCCGCCAATAGGCGATCACGCAACTTTTCAATTTTGATATTTTCTTCTTTCATTTCAACTTCGGCAATAGCAAAAGCTTCACCCATGCCAACGATTTGATGAGTCGCCAGTGTACCTGAACGCATGCCGCGTTCGTGACCACCACCATGCATTTGTGCCTCAATACGAACACGTGGCTTGCGTCTAACATACAAAGCACCCATCCCTTTAGGACCATAAATTTTATGCGCTGAGAAACTCATTAAATCAACCGGAAGAGATTCTAAGTCAATGTCCACTTTGCCCGCAGATTGTGCAGCGTCAACATGGAAAAAAGTTTTATTTGCTCGGCAAATATCGCCAATCGCTTGAATGTCTTGAATGATGCCAATTTCATTATTAACGTGCATGATAGAAACCAAAATCGTATCTTCACGAAGAGCTGCTTTGAATACCTCAATATCCAACAAACCATTTGCCAAAGGATCTAAATAAGTGACTTCGAAACCTTCGCGTTCGAGCTGGCGACAAGTGTCAAGTACAGCTTTGTGTTCTGTTTTCAGCGTGATGATGTGCTTACCGCGCTTGTGGTAAAAATGAGCAATACCTTTGATTGCAAGATTATCGGACTCTGTTGCGCCCGAAGTCCATACAATTTCTCTAGGATCCGCACCAACAAGACTCGCTACTTGAGATCTGGCCGTATCAATTGCTTTTTCAGCCTGCCAGCCATAATAATGAGAACGAGAAGCAGCATTACCAAAATTGCCTTCCATTGTTAAACATTCGGCCATTTTTTTCGCAACACGCGCATCTACCGGCGTAGTTGCTGAATAGTCCATATAAGTTGGTGTCGACATTTCTAAATTTCCTTATCTATTAAATTCTTATGTATGTTGTAATCATCCATCACTTGTTGAAGGTTTTTATCACTTAAAAAACCTCTTATTTGAGTACTCACCTCACACCAAAGATGGTGCGATACACACTCCCTACCTCTTAAACAATTTTTCAAACCATGGCAACGTCGAAGATCAATGTTTTCATCAACTGCTTCAATAATTTGGGTTAAAGTCACATCTTCGGCAGGAGGATTTAAAAGGTAACCCCCGCCCGGACCACGAACACTTTTTACCAAAGATGCCTTGCGTAATTTAGAAAATAATTGTTCTAAATATGACAACGAGATATTTTGTCTTTGCGAGATAATATCAAGCGTTACAGGCTTACCAGTTTCATTGGACGCAAGATCGAGCATTGCAGTAACTGCATAGCGGCCTTTAGTCGTCAATTGCATTGCTTCTCCAGCAAAAAATAATTGCCAATATTATACAATTAACCTAGTAAAACTGTCAAGTATTAAATTCACTCTCTAATTAACTTTTTTCACTCTCCGAAGATTCATCAATTTTCTTCTGCTCATCAGACACATAAAAAGCCTTTGAGACCTTGTCCAACTGTTTATCAATATCGGCTAAATGTTCGATAATTGACTTAACAGCTTTGACGGTAGGATCACTCTCATTAGCACTTGTACTCACTGCATAAGAATCAAATTTATCATTCTCATCAACTTTTTTCTCAAGAACCCGACCAGGAATTCCAACCACGGTGCAATTATCATCAATCGATTTAACAACTACCGAATTCGAACCCACTCGTACGTTGTTTCCCAGTGTAATTGGACCTAGAATTTTTGCACCAGCACCAATAACAACTCCATCTCTAAGTGTTGGATGACGTTTAACCTTGTTCCAAGTGGTGCCGCCCAAAGTAACGCCATGATACATCATGCAGTCATCACCAATTTCGGCTGTCTCGCCAATCACCACACCCATGCCATGGTCAATAAAAAAACGTCGGCCAATAATCGCGCCTGGATGTATCTCAATGCCGGTTACCCAGCGAGCGAAAGTCGAGATAAATCGTGCCAACCAAAAAAGCTTCCAACCCCAGAGCATATGAGTGAAGCGATAAAAAATTAGCGCTTGCACGCCCGAATAACAAGTAATAATCTCAAAAATATTACGAGCAGCTGGGTCACGTTTAAAAACGCTACGGATATCTTCTATCATTTTCATGCGAAAAATTATACCATATCAATGTGAAAATTAAGCAATACGAAAGCCTTTGTTGACACACAAAATGTATGTTTATTCTTTATAGGAATGGTTCGACTTAAATCGTCGATAACTCCAAAGATATTGTTCTGGGCATTGACGAACCAACACTTCTATAGCGCTGTTCATTTTGCTCACTTGAGCAAGTAGATCATCCGCATCTGCGATGATATCAATTGGCTCAGCAATTAGGTCATAACCTTGACCTTTATCTAAGCGCTTAGCCCAAAGCATGACCACTTTAGCATTGTGTTTTTTAGTCAGCTTTGCCAGCAGTGTCATGGTGTTAACACTTTGATTGAAAAAAGGCGCCTCGATACCACCTTCTTCACCCGGATCTTGATCTGGCAAAATACCAATCAAATGCCCTTTTACCATAGCACGTTGGAGTTTGAGAACGCCAGATCTATCAGCACTTGCCATGGTAAGGTTTCCCTGGTTTCTACGTTCAAAGAGATAATCGTTTTGAGCTGAATTGCTCAGTGGCTTGTAGAGAAAAGTGAGCGGTCGATCGCACGCAATAACCCGACCAGTTATCTCCCAGCATCCCATATGAGGAGTCAAAAGAATCGTCTTTTCGGCGCCATCAAGATGTTCTTTGCCAATAAATCGACGAATATATTTTGCATTATCGCTAAAACTCACATTCCACACCCAGCCAGATTCCGTAAGACCTTTGCCTGTCTCGATAAGTGATTGTCTAACTAAAGCATCGTGCTCATGTTGGGATAATTCTGGGAAACAAAGCGTTATATTTTGAACACTCACTCGTTTAGCATCAGAGTTAAAAAGATAGAGAACTTTACCAATTAAAGAGCCGAGAAGGTGATTGGCTCTAAGCGGTAACAATGAACAGCAGAATAAAAACACCCTAATCATTTTGCCATTCCATAGAACCATTGTTTTTGACGCTTTATAGTTTTTGAATCAAGCTTGTTCATCATGGTCAGAGTGCAATGTGATTGCCTGTTAAAAGATACATTAACAACGACAACTTGTAGGACTTGATCACGCATAATTGAAAACTTAAGGCGACCACCTTCAGTCGATTTATTAATGCATGAAACAAGAGCCTCATGCTCAACTTTAACATGATCGATAGCAATGATAATATCACCAGAAAACAACCCGGCATCCTGCGCACAACTGCCGTCCAAAACCTGGGTTATTTTTGACGAGCCATCTTGATTACTCACCCTGAGCCCAAAGGCCACAAGATCTTTTGAATTAATATCAAACTGACAATCAACGCCAAAATATGTAAAAGCATCCTGCAATGGCAATTCATCCACGCCATAAAGATATTTTTCGAAAAAATCATCAAAAGATTGTTGTGTGAGCTTGCTTACAATGTTTGGAATGTCTTCATCTTTAAGACCGGCGAGTGAATGATGCTCATAAGCGTAACGCAAAACATCATCAAGAGTGGTCACATCTCTGGTTGTTTTTCTTATTTCGAAATCAAGCACAAAAGCAAGTAACGCCCCTTTGCCATAATAACTAACGATGGAGTTCGGTGCATTTTCATCCTGTTGATAAAACTTAGTCCAAGCATCAAAGCTGGATTCAGCAATAGACTGCTTTAAACGCCCATCACCACTGTAGACCCTGGTCACCGTTTTGGCAAATAAATTTAAGTATGCCGTTGGCGAAAGAAGCTTAATTCTTAATAGAGACAGTTCATCATAATACGAGGTAAACCCTTCAAAAATCCACAATTGCTCTGTGTAAGTTTCTTCATTTAAATTTGGTCTTTTAAAAACAGCAGGTCTTAGTTTTTTAACCCACCAGGCATGAAAATACTCGTGGCAACATAGCGATATAAATTTAGTGTAATTTGAAGTGGGTTCACCGATATGTGAATCTTCTAAATCCTCTCTGGAACAAATCAAGCTCGAGGAGTCAGAGTGCTCTAAACCGCCAAAACCCTTTGTCATCACCAGCGTAAGAAACAGATAGCGATCGAAAGGAATGGCGTTTTCGAAAAAATTAATATGGTGCTGACAAACCAGTTCAAGGTCGGCTATCAGTCGAGTGTTGTCAGAATTATGTTCACCCGTTATTGCCATTTGGTGAGGAACGCCTGCAACAGAAAAATCGAGTGTTTTAAAGTCTGACATCTCAACTGGATGATCGATTAACTGATCATAGCTATTTGCTATATAAGTCGAATAGTTTTTTGAATCGCTCAATTTTTCAAGCGTAGTGGCTATTTTCCAGCAACCCTTTGTTTGAGATTTTGGCGGCTGATGTATCTCTACTTCACAGGGTTCATTTTCAAAGCCATGTGCTTTTAAGAAAACACTGGTACCATTAAAAAAAGCTCTTTCATCACTTAGGTAAGCGCTTCTTACTGATAAGTCATATGCATAAATTTCGTAACTTATCAGCAGGGTGTCCTTGCAGGGATTGCATTGCCAATGGTTTTTATTCAACTTTTTTACTTTGATAGTCTTGCCATTTGCAGTAGCAGATAGAGAGATAATATGTTTGGCAAAATTGCGAACCAAATAACTGCCGGGTATCCAGTTGGCGAGTGAGAGTATTTGACCAGAACTTTGTGGTCTTTGAATCTCAAGCTCTAGACAAAAAATATGGGCAAATGGTTTTTTAG
>CAWVVS010000072.1:0-5770 GCA_963933655.1 uncultured Candidatus Thioglobus sp.
CGGACGAACAGAATCAACCCCTTTGTTTAATTAATCCCGAAATAATAGAAAAATCTGGTGAAATTGAATGGGAGGAAGGCTGTCTCTCGGTGCCTGATTATTATGAGAATGTTAAGCGTGCCAATGACATCAGAGTTCGCGCTCTCAACCAAAATGGTAAAGAGTTTGAAATGGAAGCCAGTGAAATATTAGCCGTCTGTATTCAACATGAAATTGATCACCTCAATGGCATTCTTTTTGTTGACTACATTTCAAAACTCAAACAAAAACGTCTTAAAGAAAAAGCCAATAAGAAGACAAAAAAACTTTAGGGTCTGTTGAGATCTTGGCAACAATCATCTTAAAATTAGCTGCGCCCTAAAAGTGAATATTGGACCCTTTAAGCTCAACACCCAAGTCTTGCTTGCGCCAATGGCAGGCACCAGTGACAAGCCCTTTCGTATGCTCTGTCGCCAGCAAGGCGCAGCACTCACCACCTCAGAGATGGTGGTTATTCAAAAACACTTACTCAATACCAATAAATCAAAATATCGCCTAGATTTTAGCGGGGAACAATCGCCCATAAGTATTCAAATAGCCGGATCTGAGGCGTCTCAACTGGCTGAATCCGCTATTCAAGCTGTGGACTTTGGTGCCGACATCATCGATATTAACATGGGCTGTCCTGCTAAGAAAGTTTGTAATAAAGCCGCAGGTTCGGCGTTGATGCAAAACGAAAAACTGGTTGAAGACATCCTCCATTCTGTTGTTAGTAGCGTTGACGTGCCAGTCACCCTGAAAATGCGTACGGGCTGGAATGAGGAAAATAAAAATGCGCCAACAATCGCTAGGATAGCACAAGAATCTGGCATATCAATGCTGGCCATTCATGGCAGAACCCGCTCGCAAAAATACCATGGTCATGCCGAATACGACACCATTAAAAAGGTTGTCGATCAAGTCTCAATTCCAGTGGTTGCCAATGGCGATATCACCAGTGGTAAAAAAGCCAAAGAGGTTTTAGAGTACACCGGCGCTGAGGCTGTTATGTTAGGTAGAGCCACACAAGGTAACCCATGGTTAATTGGTCAAGTTCACCACTACTTATCCACAGGCGAAAATATAAAAAACCTGGACATTAATGAAAAAATACCCGTCATTCTTGACCACATTCAAAAAATACACCAATTTTATGGCAATAAAATGGGCACTCAGTTGTCCAGAAAGCATATTTTTTGGTATGCTATGCAACTTGACCAAGAAAAAGCCAAGGCATTTTGGCAAACTGTTAATCGAGTGACTGATCACTCGGAACAATTAATTATATTTCGTGACTTTTTACATTCATTATGAAAGAAAGAGATTTACACCATTGCATCAACCTTAAGCTTGATCGCTATTTTAAGCACTTAAATGGTGAGAGCGCCACTGCTGTATTCAAAATGGTCACCCAGCAAGCAGAAGCAGCAACTCTAAATTACGTGCTCATCCAAGCTAATCAAAATCTCAGCGAGGCTGCTAGAATTTTAGGCATTAATCGCGCAACACTTAAGAAAAAAATAGCACTATACCAACTCTAGATTGCGTTCTCTTATATAATTAAACACCACACCTTAACAACTATTATCAATGGCCATAAAACGCGCTCTGATTAGTGTTTCAGACAAATCAGGTATTATAGAATTTACTCAAAAACTAGCCAATTTAGGCATTGAAATCCTTTCGACAGGTGGCACCGCAAAACTCCTAGAAGAAAACAACATTCCAGTGATTGAAGTTGCTGACTACACCGATTATCCAGAAATGATGGCAGGTCGTGTTAAAACACTAAACCCTAAAATTCACGGTGGCATATTGGCCCGTCGTGGCATTGATGAAGGCGTGATGGCTGAGAATGGAATCAACCCCATTGATTTGGTCGTGGTCAACCTTTACCCTTTTCAAGAAACAATCGCTAAAGCGAGTTGCACACTGGACGATGCAATTGAGAACATCGATATCGGTGGCCCTGCGATGTTGCGTTCAAGCGCTAAAAATCATGCCTCTGTCACTGTTATTGTCGATAGTTCCGACTACCAAAGCGTACTGAATGAAATAAGCTCATCCGGTGACACAACTTTAGACACACGCAAAAAACTTGCGCTGAAAACTTTTGAGCACACCGCCCAGTACGATGGCGCTATTGCTAATTATCTTGGCAAAGAAGATGATGGTTTTTCAAACACCATAAATCTGCAATTTGTAAAATCGCAAACCATGCGTTATGGTGAAAATCCACATCAATCGGCTGCTTTTTACACAGAGGCTAATTCCACTGAAGCCAGTGTTGCTTCAAGCACGCAGTATCAAGGTAAAGCCCTGTCTTTTAACAACATTGCCGATGCCGATGCCGCACTTGAATGTGTTAGAACATTTGCCCAGCCCAGTTGTGTTATTGTCAAACACGCCAACCCTTGCGGAGTCGCCACAAGAAATTCAATTCTTGAAGCTTACGATGATGCCTATAAAACCGACCCAACTTCTGCTTTTGGCGGCATTATCGCCTTTAATCGACCACTCGACGGTGCAACGGCAAAAAGCATTCTTGAGCGCCAATTCGTTGAGGTGATTATTTGCCCTAGTATTGATGATGACGCAAAAAATATTTTGACCAACAAGCAAAACATTCGCGCACTCGAGTGCGGTGAATTGCAAATTGCACAACCCACTCTAGATTACAAAAAAGTAACCGGCGGTCTATTGGTACAAGATAAAGACATTGGCTCTGTCGTTGAATCTGATCTGAAATGCGTCAGCAAAAAACAGCCAACCTCTGAGCAAATGCAAGACATGTTGTTTGCTTGGAAAGTAGCTAAAAGCGTGAAATCCAACGCCATTGTTTACGTTAAAAATCAAATGACAATCGGCATCGGTGCTGGGCAAATGTCCCGTATTTATTCAGCCAAAATCGCTGGCATTAAAGCCTCTGACGAAGGCTTAGTTGTTGAAGGATCCGTGATGGCATCCGATGCTTTCTTTCCGTTCCGTGATGGCATTGACGCCGCAGCCCAGGCTGGCATTAAAGCGATTATCCATCCGGGTGGGTCGATGCGTGATGATGAAGTGATTGCTGCGGCTGATGAACATGGCATAGCCATGGTTTTTACTAACATGCGTCACTTCAAACACTAAATCAACAGGGTTACTTTTCCTTTAGATCTTTGTTATAACACAAGCCTCGTCTCAGTCGTTTATGAATAATAAACTCCTAATTCTCGTTTGTCTTATGCCTCAATCTGAATAAAAATTACCGCCTATGATAACTAAGCAAACGGTCATTTACAATTCGTAAATTCCAGCCCTTCGTTTGCCATATGCCTTGAGATGAATAAAAATCATTCTCAATAAATACCTCTAATAATTTGTTGTAAAACAAACTTTACATCAAGTGCTTACTTAGCAAACTTCTCTGGTGATTTGTTGGTGTATTGATCAATAAAGCGAATAACGTAATCCTCGTCTAACACCTCTTGAGACATTTTGTCAAAACGCCCCCACGAAGCAAGCGTAATTTGAGCATCGTTAGCCCGGCGCTCAGAAACAACAACTCTACCCGAGTAACGCTTAGCAATTTTCTTAAGCCTGGCTTTTGTTTCAGTGCTTACATTTCGATAGGTAATCCAAATAAAACCATGCTCTAGATTGTGAACACCGTTAATGTCTTCTATCTCACCATCATAAAAGCCGCCTTTTATAGCACCAGCATGTGGGCCGGATGTTGGCGGGTTAGAATTGTATACTTGAGCCGTTTCACTTTCAGAGATATGGTCTCTGTTCTGAATAGGTATAGCCTGGCCCATTTCTTCAGTGTTGTTTTGAGCATCACTTGCAACAAAACTATACCAAGAAAGACCAATAATGACAAGTAGTGTCAATATTAATAGCGATTTATTATTGTTTTTATTTTTTTTCTTCATGCTGATTGGTTGAGTGATATTTAGAGCCGTTGTATTTGGAAATTTATTTTATTACATTAGTGGCACGCTTGACCAAAATTTTTCAAACGCCAATAATTGTACGGCCAAGTTGTTAAAAAACCAACTAAGAGCATGAGTGGAATGGCGTAATAATTCATACCCAAATGCCCCCTGTGAAAAGAAGATCGGTAATTTCCATGGCGATCTCCATCATCAACATTGAAATAAAAGACATACCAAGGGCTGTTTTAAGGTCATTGGTAAAGTCAAAATCTGCCTTGATGAGAATGATAGTTTCCATAAGTACGCTTGTAATCAGTCCATTAATAAGTGGCAAGATAGCGAAGGCATACCAAATGCTGCTATACATCACAATGTCATTAGTAATGCCAGAGTAGCCGAAATAAGCCAACGTGCCAAATTCACCAATTGCTCAACCAATCAAACACCATTTGGTGTTATTAGCGCTTTTTTTTTCAGGTGTGCTTGCATTTCCAAAAACTTGTATTCATAGCAAGTGATGTCTTTTATATATTAGAATAATATAATGTAATTTTTACCATAATTGATAGCAACACACCCAAAAGCACGTAAAAAAGCCACTTACAAGAAGTGGCTTTTTGGTTTTAATTATTTTATTATGATTATGTGCGAGATTTCCAGTAGAACAAAATTGCGAGAATTACATCTGGCGCCAAACCTCCGATGCCAGCGGCATCAAGTGGGAAAACTCCAGTAGCCATCTGGTAATACTGCAAGATTGGCCAAGTCAAATGCAGAACTGCAAAAACCAGTCCAATTGATTTAAGACTCTCACTTGCCCAGTTTGGCATTTGCCAACTAATATACGCAACAGCTAACATTAAGGGTGACATCGATTGCATCATGCCAGCCATCTGATCACTTGCTGCCATATTAAAACTCTCCATCATCACCCCGGGTACAAACAACATCATCACCCCGAAAAATGCCATCATTACCGCTTGGATTCTAAACACTAAAGATAAAGTCATTATTCTTCTCCTAATAATTAAAAAAGTTTTTTCAGCTGTTCTTCGCTACTTCCTTAAAACAACTAAAACCCATTATAAGCAAAAAAACGGTTTATCGTGAAATACATAAAAATATAATATTGAAAATTATTGAAATGAGAGCAAAACACCCTAAATAGAGCAAAATTTTATTTAAAACATACCAATTAATAGACAAAAAAGGCTATTTAAGCTCCTAAAATACGTTATTTTCGGTTAATTTACAATAAATTAACTAAAATGATAGAAATTTCGGAAATTTTGATTATGTGAGAATTTTAGATAAAATTTGACTATAAATAACATTTAAATCTAAAAGGATCGCCATTTTGGTAATATTATTATTTGTCGGTAATAAAATATTTTAAAAAAAGCAAAGTGACTACAACTTTATTGCCAAATAACAAAATCCTATTTTGAGTTGTTTGGTAAATATCGTTTTATTAAGTAAATGAACACGGCAGCTGAAATGCCTGAAGAGCCGAAAATCATACACATCACCATGATTTGATAGCGCACGGCAATGAGTGGTGAGACGCCAGATAATATCTGCCCTGTCATCATTCCAGGTAATGACACCAAACCCACAGCAAGCAACATATTGGTAATCGGAATTAGTGCTGCTCTTAGTGCGACTTTTTTGGCTTCATCAAAAGGAACGCCCAATTTCATTTCAGCTTCTAAGCGCTCACCCGCTAAACTGATACTGTTCATGCAGTTTGCAAAGATCATTCCCGCAATGGGTATTACCGTGCTGGGCGCATACCACGGATTAAGCGTAAGTACACCTTGTGTGGTCAATAT
>CAWVVS010000073.1:0-5618 GCA_963933655.1 uncultured Candidatus Thioglobus sp.
CAAGATCACGCAAATGTTTGGATTGCCCCCGATTGGAAAAATTTTCAACGTCAAGGTGCAGCATTAAGACCTCTGGAAAACGCTTTATGAATCAAGAACTTTTCAGCTTAAAAAGAATAACAAAACTCTCCTTTGTTTGTTTAAAGGAGGCGCTTATGAAACACACCTGCTAGTCAGTTAAGGTCTGCCTTCTAGGGTGGCTTTATTTTATAAATAAATAAACTTTTTATTAATAATTAAGGAGATTTACAATGAAAATTAATACATTTACAAAAATCATTACAAGTGGTGCAGTAGCTGCACTTCTTAGTATGACAATGGTTACTCCCGCGCAAGCAGACAGCAAGCGATTAACGTCGCCGATTCCTGATTGGACGGGTGGAGCAGTAACTTGCAAGATTGCACAAATCCTTCTCGAGCAAGAATTGGGTTATAACGTGAAAGCTATTGCAATGCCTTCAGGTCCTGGTGTTTATGAAGCAATTGCAGCAGGAGACTTGGACTATGCCTGTGAAAGCTGGCCTTCGTATTCAAGCTCTAAAGAGGCTATGATGACCAAATGGGGTGGAGATGGCTCTGTGAGTTATTTGGGTGATGTTGGTGTTGTTGGAACATCGACTTACTTTGTCCCTAGATACTTTATTGACGAAGTAGCCAATGATCTTACTTCATATGCACAACTAAACAAGTACAAAGAGCATTTTGCCACTATTGAAACCGGTGACAAAGGTCGTTTGATTGCTTGCCCAACAGCTGGTTGGGAGTGTGAAGATCAAAATCGTCTAGACTTGCTTGGCGTTGACTTTGTCGCGGTAGAGCTCGGTACGGAAGCCGCTGCTTGGGCTGAGGCGCAAGCCGCTTACGCTCGACACGAGCCTTTCTTGCTTTACGCTTGGACACCGCATTGGATTCACGCTAAATTGGATCTAGTGGGTATTGAGTTGCCTGCCTACGGTACGGTTGATTGGCCTGAGTCAGGTTGGGGTTTGGATATAACCTTTAACTACGGCAATCCTGCTTCAATGTCTGCACATGGCGATGCAGCATATATGTTGGGACACATGAATTTGTCTAATGTTGCACAATCTGGCCTAGTAATGGCAATTGATGTTGACGGTAGAGATATTGATGAAGTAGCTCAAGAGTGGGTTGACGCTAATAAAGATGAATGGAAACACTGGTTACTATAATTCACCTTAAAAAGTAGATATCTTTTCGGGCTCGACATCGTGTTGGGCTCGATTCTAAAAATAGAATAATATTATGAATACAATAAGCTGTAAGAATATGTGGAAAGTTTTTGGTCCGAATCCACAGAAGATCATGAATCAACTCGATGAAAACTCTACACGTGTGGAAGTCCAGCGTGAAACAGGTCATGTTATCGCCGTAAAAAATGTTAGTTTTTCGATTGAAAAAGGCGAAACATTTGTAGTAATGGGATTATCCGGTAGCGGCAAATCTACATTGGTGCGTTGTTTGTCAAGACTCATTGAGCCTACTGCAGGTGATTTTTATGTGGGTGAGCAGAATATTACCCAAATGAATACTAAAGATTTAAATCATTTTAGGCGCTTTTCAATCAGTATGGTCTTCCAGCATTTTGGTCTATTTCCTCATCGAAGCGTACTTGAAAACATAGCCTACGGATTAGAAATACGCGGCATGTCTCGTGTTGATCGTTTGGATAAGGCCATGGAGGTTTTAGAATTGGTTGGACTGTCTGGTTGGGAGCATAATCTGCCCCGTGAATTATCAGGTGGTATGCAACAAAGAGTTGGTCTTGCTCGTGCATTGGCTGTTAGCCCAGATATTTTGATGTTTGACGAACCTTTTTCAGCGCTTGATCCGTTGATTCGACGTGAAATGCAAGATGAATTATTGTCAATACAAAAAGTGGTAAAGAAAACAATGATTTTTATCACACACGATTTTCAAGAGGCCATCAAAATGGGCGACCACATCGCCATTATGAAAGATGGTGAGATTGTACAAATTGGCACACCTGAAGAAATTGTTGCCAATCCAAAGAACGAATATGTACGTCAGTTTGCTGAAGATGTTCCGCGCTACAAAGTGCTGAGCGCAGGAAAATTGATGCGCCAGCCAGCAACGGCAGAAACTCAACAAGCCTTCGCTGAAAAAGCACCTTTTGCGCGAATTAGCGACAAGGTCGAGGACTTACTAGAGATGATTGCTGATAATGATAAAGCCATACCTGTTTGCGGTGAGAAGGGTGAATTAGTGGGTGAAATCGACCGTACGATTGCGATGCATGCTATGCGTTCAAAAACATAAAGATGGATCGATGCAAACTTCTGCTAATAACCGTATGAAATTTTTATCCTCACCTTTTTTTGTAAAGCTAATATTGTCATTAATCGTGGTATTGCTTTCATTTTATTGGGTAGGGCAAGCGGATGAAAAAACCCTATTCCCAAATGAAATTTCCGAGCCATTTACTTTTAATGTTTGGGTGGACAATGGCGAGACCTGGCTCAAGCAAAACTACCGCTGGTTGACTCGACTTATTGCTGGAGAGATACGAGACGTCTTGTACGTAGTAGAAGATTTTCTCATGCTATCTCCTTGGTTGTTTACTATGGCGATGTTGACTTTGATCTCCTTTGCTATTGGCGGTCTAAGACTTGCCCTATTGGCGATTTTAAGTTGCTTGTTTTGGGGTGGTGTAGACATGTGGGATGCGACTATGCAAACTTTTGCGTTGATGAGTATTGCGGTTTTCTTGTCGGTCATCATTGGACTTTTGGTTGGCATTATGTGTTCTCAAAATAACCGAGTTGAGGCGATAGTTCGACCTATATTGGACACCATGCAAACGATGCCGAGTTTTGTTTATTTAATTCCAGCGGTGTTCTTTTTTGGTATTGGTGGTCCGCCAGCTATTATGGCCACAATGATTTATGCACTACCGCCGGTTGTCCGGTTGACCAATTTAGGTATTCGTCAGGTCTCGGCAGAGAGTATGGAGGTTGCCCGTTCATTTGGCTCGAGTCGTTTACAAATTTTATTTAAGGTGCAGTTGCCCCTCGCCTTGCCAAGCATTCTGATGGGAATTAATCAAACCATTATGATGGCGCTAGGTTTGGTGGTGTTGGCTACTTTTATTGGTGCGGAAGGTCTGGGTAATGAGGTTTGGAGTGCAATTAGCAGACTTAGGGTGGGCTGGTCACTTGAGGCAGGAACCTGTATTGTTTTGATGGCAATTATCTTTGATAGAATCAGTGTTGCCCTGGGTGATAAAGAGTTGTCGATAAAGCCAAGTCAAGGCCAGTGTTTTTATTTATTACCTCAACAGTGGGATCGCAACCTCATTGCAATTTTTATTGAAACTATTATTGGCACCCTTTGGCGGTCTGTTGGTTTCATATTTAAAGTGATGGGGAATACACTAGCTTGGATAGTCTCTAACTTAGTTGGTGTTTTTAATCAAGCCCAAGCAAAAATCGTGAAGCAAATAATTCAGAACAGCATACTCCTGATAGGCAGTTTCGTAATTTTACTTTCAATTTGGTTGTTTGATGCGTATGTAGTGTCTATTGGTAGCTTTCCTGAGGTGTTGCAATTCTCAATTCGGGAGCCTGTTGATAACGCTGTTGATTGGTTGGTCATTAACTCTGTTTTTATTTCTTTCACTAAAGGTTTAAGAAGTATTGTTTACCTGTATTTATTGCACCCCTTGGACATTTACTTAACTTATATTCCGTGGTATTTTGTGATTGCCATGTTTGGTGTTGTGGGCTGGGTTTCAATTGGTTTTAGATTTGCCCTTACTACGGTTGCTTTGCTGTTTTTTATTGGTGCTTGCGGCCTGTGGCTTTCTGCAATGCTGACTTTGTCTTCGGTCATGGTGTCGATTTTATTGTGTATTGTGATTGGGCTGCCGATTGGAATTGCAAGTGCAAATAGTCCAAAGCTTGATATGATCTTAAAACCAATATTGGATACCATGCAAACAATGCCAAGTTTTGTTTATTTGATCCCTGTTTTGATGTTTTTCGGTGGCAACATTGTTTCTGCCGTTATTGCCACGGTGATTTACGCCTTACCGCCTGTCATTAGAATGACAACTCTTGGTATTACCCAAATTCCAGAATCCTACATTGAGGTCTCACAAATGTTCGGTAGTACCCGTTTGCAACGTCTGCTTAAAGTACAATTACCAATGGCTTTACCAAGTATTATGATGGGTATAAACCAGGGCGTGATGATGGGTCTTGCAATGCAAGTAATCACCCCTATGATTGGTGGTGGTGGACTGGGAAGAGATGTGTTTTACTCCCTAAGTTTATCCAATACCGGTGCAGGTTTGGCCGCTGGAACAGGCATCGTGATGCTTGCTATTATTCTTGACCGCTTGAGTCAAGCATGGAGTAAAAAACAACGGCAAGCGTTAGGCATTTAATTCGTTCGTCTGAATGCACGACAAACTTACATTTACCTTCATTTACCTTAAGAAAACAATATGAATATGGATCCCTCAACAAGTGTCACCCAGTTACTTATAGCTTTAATGAGTGGCGTGGCTTTACTGTTATGGAGCTTGAGTTTGGTGCGCACTAGCATGAAAAAAGCCTATGGCGGCAAGCTGACCTATTTTGTTAGTCATCGATTTACCGGCGTGCTTAGTTCGTTTTGGCTGGGGATTCTTATTACTTTGGTCTTACAAAGCTCTACTGCGGTTGCATTGTTGTCGGCCTCTCTTGGGGTGGTGGGACGATCTGGCCTTGCAATGTTGCTGGGCGCAGACGTAGGTACAACCTTGGTTGCCTTTGTATTGTCTTTTGATCTTAGCTTATTAGGACCGATTTTTATTTTAGTTGGTGTTTTTATTAAATTTAAAGTTTACGATAAAAAACTATCAAGCTTGGCTGAGGCGATGATCGGTGTGGGCTTAATGCTTTTATCACTAACGCTGATTCGCGGTATTTCTGTGCCGTTGCAAGAATCGACTCTTTTTATGAAAATGCTCGCCAGCTTGTCATCAGAACCATTGATTGCTATTTTATTTGCTGCTATCATCACTTTTGCCCTGCACTCTAGTATTGTCATGATTCTTCTATTGGTGGGCTTGGTCTCCGTGGGCATCCTGACATCAGAGGCGGGCTTGTTGTTTGTGCTGGGTGCCAATATAGGCAGTTCGTTCATTCCTGTTTATGCATTTCGTAATGATGATAATTCAAAACGAGTTGCACCATTTGGTAACCTTTTATTGCGTGGCGTTGGTGCTTTGGTGTTGGTTCCTTTTGTACCTTACTTTAATAACTGGCTTACGGAGTTAGGTGGTTCACTTGGATTTCAATTGGTTATTTTTCATTTTGCCTTCAACTTTATTGTTGCAGCTATAGGCCTAAGCCTGCTTAAACCGCTAATTTCATGGATAGAGGCATTTTTTCCGCAAAAGCTAGATCAGAATACAATTTCACCAAAATTCTTAGTTAAAGACGATGATTTTGCGCCTATGGCGGCATTGTCAAATGTCGTTCGAGATACCTTGACGATGGGCGAGTTATTAGAGGATATGCTCAAAGAGTTTCATTTAGCCTTAACCAAGCATCAGGATAAATTTGAAAAAAAAATGCATCAAAGTGAAGATC